>CALUTH010000154.1 GCA_944323635.1 Candidatus Gastranaerophilales bacterium | reverse complement strand
AACGGATGACGGAACAATCACAATAAACGGCGGGAATGTAACAATAAACGGCGGAGATATTTGGAACGGGCTGATTGGTATGTCTAACGGTAACCTTTCTGTTGACGGATATAGTGCGGAAGTTTCTTTCAATCAGTCAGGCGGTGTACTTTCAATGCTCAATTCTTCTGACTTAACACTTGATGGTACATCCTCGGTTACCGGCGGAAGGGTAAATATTGATAATGGTTCTCTTACTGCATCTGCAGGTTCAAGTATAAATAACACGACAGTTAACCTTACAAATTCTGCTGAATTAACAATATCCGGCGGAAATCAAAACTCTGTTGATTATCTTTCTGATACTTCCGCAAACAGGATTAATATTACCGGTAATTCGGGATTAACCGTAAATTCGGGCGAGGTTCTTGAGCAGACTGTCGTAAATATAGAAAACGGTTCAAGTCTTGATATTGCAAATAGTTCTTCTGTAACTCTTGATTCCAATTCGGGCAGTGCGGATAACTGGGAAGGTGAAATCACGCTCGGCTCTGACAATGCAACCCTTGTTTTAAAGGATTACGTGAAAGACGGCACAAGCCGGTTAAATGCAACTCAGGGTAACTTTATTCTTGACGGTACTACTATTTTAACCCTTGCTGACGGTACGGTCGCGGAGGCAGTCAAACTCTCAATTAATGAAGATGCAAGATTAAATCTTTCCGGGGCGTCGCTGACACTTGATAATGCTGATACATGGCTTGGTACTATAGGAATGGATAATGCTGACAGTACTTTGACGCTTACTGGTATGGAAATTGATGATAATGCTAATCTCATAGCGACGGAAGGTAATCTTGTTCTTGACGGTACAGCACTTACAATCGGCGGGACCTCCAATATCAGCAACAATGTGAACCTTAATATTGATTCTGATTCTGTTGTAAATCTTACTAACGGAGACTTAAATATAAATGACGGTGACATCTGGGATGGTGCAATAAACAATCAGGGCGGAAGACTTACGATTGATAAGAATACTACGAATAAAACCGGTGTTTTAACTCAAAATACGGCATCTGCAGGCACAACGGTACTCGGCACATCATTTGATTTAAATAATGCTCTGGATAGTATTACTGCCGGCAGTTTAACGGTCGGTAACGGTGTTAATAATACTTTGTTAACGGTTTCACAGGGGACTGTCGGCGCGGAAACCAGAGTTGATATAACCGAAAATGCCGATATTTCTATAACAGGCGGTGATGTTACATTAAACAGAAATGATGTATTCGCCGGTGATGTATCAATCAGTGACGGTGATTTAACTCTTGATGGCGTCAATAAAACAGGTGTGCTGATACAATCAGGCGGAAGAATTACAATCGGGTCAAACTTTACATTAAATAATGCCTCGGATGCTCTTAACGGCGGTAGTCTGGTTCTTAATCAAGGGGCAGACCTTACGGTAGCTGACGGGACAATCGGTGCTGACAGTGCAATTACTATGGGACAGGACTCTGAAATAGAGGTTGCAGGTGGTGAATTAACCCTTAACAACAATGATATTTGGAGCGAACAGGTTACGGTAAGCGGCGGGACTTTAAATATTTATGACCCGCAAAAGACCGGCAGTCTTGTTCAAACATCCGGCGTAACAAATATTTTACAGGATTTTACTTTAAATAATGCTGATGACAGTATAGAGGGCGGCAGAATTTCTATTGCTGACGGCGCGGATTTAACAATAACAAACGGACAAATTACTTCCGATGCCGCGATTGATATGACTGCAAACAGTGAATTAACGGTTTCCGGCGGAGATGTAACAATTAACAGAGATAATGATACCTGGAACGGTAGAGTTACGCATAACGGCGGTAATTTAACAGTATCAGGTTATGATAATACAAATCGTAACGGGGTAATTCAATCATCAAACGGTAATCTTACCATTCAGAACGGTCACTTAACCATAGCAAACGGTTCATCTATTGGTAATAACACAGCTCTTAATATTAATAATGGTACAAGTCTTGATGTAACGGGCGGTGTTGTTGATTTAAACGGCAATGACAGCTGGAACGGCGATGTTGCACTTTCTGACGGAAGTTTAAATATGTCAGGCGTTGATAAGACGACTGGTACCGGTTCAAGTTATACCCAATCCGGCGGTAGTCTTACAATGGATAACAGCAATTTGAGTTTGAACGATTCCGAATCGGGAATTTCAAATGGTGATGTAACACTTAATAACGGTTCTAATTTAACAATCAATAATGGTACAATTTCCGACAGTGATGTGGAATTAAACGAGTCTTCAGGTTTAACAATTTCAAATGGTGCTTCAAACAGTGCTAATATAACCACTGATGAGACAGGAAATAATGTTTCAATAACCGGTGATGGTACAGAGGTGGATATAACAGGCGGTACAATTGCAGAAGGTTCAAATGTTACAATTGGTGCAGGGGCTACCGTTAATATTACGGGCGATGATGCGAATGTCACCTTGGATGGCTTAACAGACACCTGGGACGGGACATTGACGATAAGCGGCGGGAACTTAACACTTGACGATATGACAAAGAGCGAGGGCGGTATATTCCAACAAACAGGGGGCACCACAACAATCCTTGGCACAAGCTTTGACATGAACAATGAGAACGACTTTGTAAAAGACGGAACATTGATAGTCGGAGACGGAATAAACGAAGCATTGCTGACAGTATCGGAAGGAAAAATATACGATGATGCAACTTTAGTAATCAGAGATAATGCAGAAGTAAATATATACAATCAAGGACATACCGGTGACCCCGGAAGCGGAACAGGCGGGTTAGATTGGGCAGGACATGTACAGGTAGACGGCGGACGCTTAACAATAGATGATACAAGTAAAACAGGTACATTAACGCAAACGGGCGGTGAGATAACAATAACCGGAGACGGGTTTGACTTAAACAGAAGTGAAGACAGATTGTCAGGCGGGAGCTTAACAGTAGACGGAAACCTCGGAGTAAGCGCGGGAACGATTGAAGCCGGAAACAGTCTGAATATAACGGATGACGGAACAATCACAATAAACGGCGGGAATGTAACAATAAACGGCGGAGATATTTGGAACGGGCTGATTGATGTTACTGATGGTGATTTAGTTCTTGATGGCGCAAATAAGAATGGTATTTTAACTCAAACGGGCGGAAATACCGTTGTAATGGATGATTTTGATTTGAACAATTCATCGGACTTGATTTCAGGCGGTTCGTTGCAAATACAGGAAGGAACGCTTACAATTTCGCAGGGTACTGTTACTGCTGACGCCGATGTAAATATTAATACCGGTGCGGATATATCAGTTACCGGTAACGGAAACCTGTCACTTGATAATGACGATATATGGAACGGTGATGTTAATGTTTCGGGCGGTAATCTGGTAATTTCGGAAATTGAAGATAAAACCGGTTCTTTAACTCAAACTGCGGGTAATATAAGTATAACGGGCGATTTCAACCTGAACAATGAAAATGACTTGATTGCGGGCGGAAATCTTACCATAAGCAATGATTCTACACTTACGGTGTCGGACGGCAGTATTGAATCCGGCGCAAATATTGATATTAATCAGGGCTCGGAACTCTCTGTAGCGGGCGGTAATGTGCAAATCAATGACGGCGATACATGGAACGGCGATGTGTCTTTATCCTCAGGAAATCTTACAATTGCGCAGGATAAAAATACAACGGCGGATTCTGCTTTTAATCAGACAGGCGGAACGCTTGATTTATCTTCAAGCCTTACTTTAAATGAAGGCAGTTCGATTACGGGTGACAGTATAATTAATGTTACAGGCGGAAATCTGGTATTTAGTAATAATACTCAAAATAATGCAAGTATAACAACTGATGACTCGTCTGACCTCGGTATATCGGACGGTTCATCGCTCACTCTGGTTGGCGGTACAATATCGGACGGCTCTGTTCTTGATATATCCGGTGATTTATCAATTGCGGGTGAGGATACTACTGTTAATATCGGGGCAAATGACATTTGGAACGGCAATATAAGTCTTGCGGACGGTAATTTGAATTTAACAACGGATAAGATTACAAGCGCGGATTCTACTTACAATCAAACAAGCGGTAATCTTTCTATCGCAGGCGGCGGGTTAACATTAAACGACGGTTCTTCAATATCGGGCGGAAATGTATCGCTTGATAACGGTTCACTTACTGCATCAGGCGACAGTTCAATTACCTCCGGAAATCTTGGCTTAGAAAACAATTCTTCGCTTATTCTTGATAATAACAAAAATAATACTGTTTCAATTTCAACGGATACTACTTCTAATACAATAACAATTAATGAGGGCAGCGGACTTACTGTTGTCGGCGGAGAAATTACTGCTGAAACGGATTTAGGTATTTATGGTGACCTTGGTATTAATAATGATGCGATAGTTACTGTTGACGGCACTGATGTTTGGGATGGTAAAATCTCTCTTGCAGACGGTACTTTGATACTTGAAAACGTTACGCAGGCAGGAGATTTTGAGGCAGAAGCAGGAACATTAAAAATCCTCGGGTCAAATACTACACTCGGTGAAAACCTTGTGGTTAATAAGAGCGTTACAACCATTATTGATGAAAACTCCACGCTTAATATTTCGGGCGGAAACGTTACATTTGATGCAAATACCGCATCTTCGGATGATTGGTCGGGTGATATTACAATGTCCTCAGGTAACTTTACTCTGACGGATAACTTTATCCACGAAACAGACGGAAGCGCTTACAATCAGACCGGCGGTACTTTGCATATTGATAACGGTGCGGGGTTGACCGTTAATGATGCGTTAAGCTCCATTACAGGTGATTCCGTAGTAGAACTCGGCAATAACGGTACTTTGACAATTGCAAACGGCGGAGAACACAGCGCTGAACTCAAAACATCCGGAAATTCACACTTCAACCTTTCTGACGGTTCATCGTTTACAACTGCCGGAGATACAAATGTCGGCTCTTCTACGGCAATTAATATTGCATCAGGTTCTACTTTGAATGTTGATTCAGGGAATGTTACATTTGACAGGCTCGGAACAGGATCTCAAACTGACAGATGGAGCGGTAAAGTTAATGTTGGTGAAGCCGGTAAGGTAACTATTACGGATTCTAATACAAGCATTGGTGCCGGCGGAAATATAACTTCTTCAAATCTTGAAGCAGAAGGCGGCACGCTGTCTCTGTCCAATACGGTTCTTACTCTGTATGAAAATACCGATGATATATTGAAATCGGGCACGGTGGAACTTGACAGGGCTTCAAGGATTAATCTTGCTTCAGCATGGGCAAATGAAAATATTAACCTTAAAACGGCAGGTCTGATTGCTGCTGCAAATGATACAATAGAAGCAAACTCTCTTGGCGGACTTATTATTGATAACGTAAACGGTCGGGCAGATTTTACTATTGATATTTATGAAAATGCTGTTAATGCAAGTTACACAACAGATACATTTGATTTTTCAAGTATAGCATCAACTGACGGTTCTAAAGACGCGATTATAAATATATCAGATTTCAACCTGATACAAAGCAATCCCGGTGCAATGATACCGTCGCAGACGGTTGATTTAGGAAACATATTTAACGCGGATGAAATCGGCGATAATGTCAAATTTACAACTACTGCTGATGAAGTTGTTACACCGGTTAACCGTTATCAGCTTGTGGCATCTGATGCAAATGACGGTACATACTTCCTGAATGTATTAGGTTATAATAAACAATCCTTCCGCGGTCAGGTAGTTTCTGTTGCGCAGATGATGAATCAGCTTGTTGTAAACGATATCTTGTTTGACAGGGTGATGCTTACACCGCAAACCCTTGCAAGGACATCAGTTGCGAATCGTCTTGCAATTCAAGATGCAAGTGTGTTGCCGGGCTATGAATATACAAGACATGATCCTGGCGTTTGGGTTAAATCTTACGGTAATTTTGAAACACTGAGAATGACAGAGGATCTGGCTGTAGAAAACAGTGCTTACGGCTCTCTTGTCGGTGTAGATATGGGAACATTCGATATAGGAAAGGGCTGGAGCTGGATACCTACGCTTTATATGGGGTATAACGGCGCTCACCAATCATTTGAAGGTGTAAGTGCTTATGAAAACGGCGGACAAATCGGTGCTATGGGTACATTCTTTAACAGAAACTGGATAGCATCATTACTGGGTTATGCAGGCTTATATAATGTTGAAATGAATGTACGCGGCAATAATGATCAGGATATGAACTATTATGCAGGTACTGCGTTGAAGGGTGCTTATAACTGGAGAATAAAAGACAAGTTTATAATTCAGCCGTCCGCGACGGTTTCTTACAACTTCTTCGGCGGACCGAAATGGCAGTCAAATTACGGTCAAATAGGTATGACAACAGGAACGCTTAACGGCTTGAATGTTGCGCCCGGCGTAAACTTTATCTGGCAGGAAGAAACATGGAACATCTTTGCAACGGTTGCGTATGTATATAATTGTGTCGGCGGAGTATCCGGTACGGCATCGGGTGTAGAACTTCCCGATATATGGTTGAAACGCGGATATTTGCAATACGGATTCGGTATAAGTAAAGAATTAACCGACAGATTATCCTTCTTTGCACAGGTAATCTTGAGAAATGTAGGCAGAACAGGTATCGGCTTCCAGGGCGAACTGGAATACAGATTCTAGAGGTAAATAAAATATTTTATATACATCCCTTATTTTTTTGTGCTAAACTTTTCTTATAATAATAGTTATTTAATGAGGTTAAGATGGAAAGTTTGAGAGATAAATACGAAGTTGTAATAGGGTTAGAAGTCCACGCGCAGTTGAAGACAAAGTCAAAAATCTTTGCGCCGGACAGTACTGAATTTGGCAGCGAACAAAACACCCACATCAGTGCTATTACATTAGGAATGCCCGGGGTTTTGCCCGTACTTAATAAAGAAGCGGTTAATATGGGGATTTTGACAGGTCTTGCACTTAATTGTACAATTCCGCCGCGCTGCAAGTTTGACCGTAAACAGTATTTCTATCCTGACTTGCCGAAGGGGTATCAAATCTCTCAATATGATGAACCGATTTGTGTAAACGGTTATCTTGAAATTAAAGGTAAAAAAATCGGTATAACACGTGCGCACCTTGAAGAAGACGCAGGTAAACTTGTTCACGCAGGCGCAGCAGGTCTTGCGGGCTCTTCATACTCACTTGTAGACTTAAACCGTGCGGGCACACCGTTATTGGAAATTGTTTCGGAACCCGATATGCGTTCAAGTGAAGAAGCAAGAAATTATATGGAGGAACTGAGAAATATTGTCCGATACATCGGTGTTTGCGACGGTAACCTTGAAGAAGGCTCAATGAGATGTGATGCTAATATTTCTATTATGCCTAAAGGTTCAAAAGAATTCGGAACTAGAGCGGAAATTAAAAACGTAAACAGTTTCTCTG
>CALUTH010000153.1 GCA_944323635.1 Candidatus Gastranaerophilales bacterium | reverse complement strand
GTCCGCAGGTTGATGACGGTTTGTGTCATAATCTGCGTCAGCACACTCGTTATCGTCTGCGTTTCGTACGATACCACAGGTGCGTCAGGCTGCAAGATTTCTACGCGGGTGTTGAACGTTGGTATCGTCTCAACAGTCACGTACGTCATCGTCTCGTAGCTTGAGATGGTTTGGTAGGTTACCTGTGTCGTGGTTTGTAGTTCTGTTATTGTTTCTGTGTTGTTGAGGGTGGTTGTGATGACAATCACGCTGTCGGGAGTGCCTGCTGATCCGCTGCCTGAGCCGGAACCGGAGTTACTATTCTCATCAATTAACACTTCAACACGATTTGTTCCGTTTCCGGTAACAGAGACATTAAACTGTTCTAATCCAATAATGTCTATCGTATCATTGATAGAACAATCACACATAATAACACCACCACTAGAATGTCCAAGACCCTCTAGTCCGAACCCAGGAACATTTATTTTACTAATAAGATCGCCTATAGTTTCAGTTGCGGTTCCAGAAACTGTATATGTCCCAATCCAATCATTTCCTACATAAATTGTATAAGTATCTTGATAGTGCTTGGCAATATCCGCGAGAGTGTTGCCAGTGCCTGAGCCGCCACTGCCGGAAGAGGACCCGCTCCCCGGAATAGTAATAGTCTGGGTGATGATAGAGGATTTGTCTTCAGTATATGAGTCCGGCAGGTACATATTGATCGAATCACTATAGCCATGGTCCGTTGTAAAACGGATTCCTCCTATATACCCCTGAGGCAGCTCACTCGTCGTAATATAGGCGTCGAGGTCAACAAATTCTATTATATTCCCATTAACAGTGTAAGAACCGCCTAGTTTTTGTTTAATCTTATTAGCAAGGTCTCTTGCGGTCTCGTTGCTGTTTGCAATGAACGTGTCGCCGTCAATTACAAACGTATAATTCCCTACACCGCCGGGGGCGTATTTTCCAATCTCGGTATCAGCCGTAACCGGCAGAGTTTCCTGAGCCGTTCGGGTGGTGAGGAGGGTGGTGGTAATGACTGTTGTAACCGGTTTAACAACACTAGCTTCGCCTGTGAGTGTTACAGATACTGTGCGCAAACCTTCCGATGTGAGTTCTGTTATAGTCATAGGCGTGGGCTCTGTGACGTAGATCTGCTGCGTTACGGTCGCATAAGTAATATGTGTCTGCAATGTTGTAAAGGTAAATACTACAGGACCGGTTGATGTACCGGTTGAATAAATTGTCTTGGTTTGGGTATAGTTGAACCTAAGCCGACCATAGCTATCACCCAAAGGGCTCTGGCGGTGGTACTTACCATCTTTATACAAAATGTCACCTAGACCTATTGAACCAGCCAGGGTTCCCATAACATTTATCGCGTGATTTGCTGTATACTCAATAACGAATTTGCCGCTATTAGATCCCATACCAAATTGAAGCTGTGCAGTAGGATCGGCAGCATTATATGTCTTACATAATCTGCTAAGAGCCTCTAACAGAGTTTCGTCACGTGAAAGGGTTATAGAGACAGACGTACCAGAAGAATACAAGGTGATGAGCACATTATAACCACCGGTCAAGGCGCCTATAGCGACCATAGGAGTTATAGCATCACCCATAGAAAACTGTGTAAGAATCGTATCTATAGGCTGCGAGCCCCCGCCGGTAACCGTTACTTCAGTGACTTTCTCGTAGTTGTAGTCAGCATTACTTAGAGAATCATCAATATATATCTCTAAGTAGTCATAACTTGAGTTGATAGAAGGTAAACGGTCTGTTACTCTTCCATCCACGAAGCCCAAATCATCTAAAGCACATTCTCCATTAATATCACCGCCAAATTGAAATGTATATATATCCCCGCTTGCATTTTTTGTGTTGTACCTTATATTGAAAGCCTTAGAAGCTACCCACCCGCTACGGCTAACGATATCCATTGACGCATAAAGCCCGTAGTTTGTATTAATGTAGTCAAGGACAGTGTTTGCAACATCTCTTAACGAATTATCTGCAGTAAAGGTAAAGTAAATATCAGTATATGATGTTGATTGAGTACTGCCATCAGTATAGCTAAATGCCCTCAATGTCAGAGTAATATTAGCACCGGCAGTCCACACACCGAAGGGCGTATCGAGATCTGTTGTTGAACCCGCGGTATAAGTAATTATTGATGTCTGTGTCGTCGACTTAGTAACGACCTTGGTTACCTCCGATACACTCGTAAACGCGGTCACAGTCGTAATAGTCACCATCTTACCCGGCTGGGTCGTGTTGGCTATCGTTGTGATTACCGTCTGCGTCATTACCTGCGTCACTACTTCAACCGAACTATCCGCAAGCACCTGTGTCGTCACCTGCGTCGTCGTCACAAACATCGTCTGTACGGTATAGCTTACCTCCACCGTATGACCGTTTATCACGCTTCCGCTCTTGTGGCTTATTCCTAGGTTCGTTGCAAGATTCCCGCTGATTTCTACTCCGCCTATTGATATATATCCGTCATTGATTTCAAATTCCCCGCCCGCTGCATTTACTGCATTGCGAATATCTCCGATTGTAGAGTTCCCGTTGAAATTAAAGCCGGTTACCGTACCATTGCAATTTACTGTCAGGTACTGGGTTCCGTTTATTCCTAACTGGCTTAAAGTTGTGCTAAGGCTTGCTGTGCTGGAGAGGTTTGCATTAACCTTGTTTGATACAAATGTTTTGTTTACTACTACTGTACTGTATGAGGCTGCACTCATTCCCAGAGCTGTTGCCAGCGTGCCTGATATATACCCTTCTGAAAGGGTTATTGCGCCGGTTGAATCGATACTGCCGTTTACGCCAAAGGCGCTCAGGGTATTAAACAAATCGCCCACTGTTGCATCGGCGCCGATTGTCAGACCGCTTGCTACCAGTTTACCGTCGGAAGAGTACACATTAAACGATTTCCCTGCGGTAGATATTCCGTAATCACTAAACTTCGAACTCTCGCTTGCTATTGAACCGCTTACGTACCTTACGTTGCTTGAATACACCGTCGTTCCATTCTTTACGCTTGGGGACATCCCTAAGGCTGTTAGCAGGCTGCCTGAGATTTTTTCACCCCCGAGTTCCAGCACTCCTTCTTTCAAGCTGGCGCTTCCGCCGTTTGTTGTTATGCTATTCATTATTGTTTGAAGCGTACTATTTCCATTCAGGTTATAGCTCTTCCCGTTTATAACCAGCGTATAATTCCCGCTTAGACCTAAACTCGAAAGCGTGCTCGTTGCATCGGCTACGGTTGTTGTACTCCCCGATAGTACTCCGCTTGTTTGGTCTGTTGAGATTACTTCTGTTGTTGATTCGTTTCGTTTTAATCCGATTTTATCGGCAAATGTCCCGCCTATCAAGCCGTCTCCGATGGAGATTACCCCTTCGGTTATATCCATTTCTATACCATTCTTTGACAGGTATTCACCTATCTCTGAAAGCGTTGTTGTTCCCTTAAACGTTGCGCGGGAGGTCTCTTCTCCATATTTATTATACACTATTACTGTTTCGCTTCCATAACCCAGGTCGCTTAATGTTGTTGTCTCTGATGCCGTGTATTCCCTTTTGTACGTTAGTTCTCCCGTATATACCTTCGTTCCTTCTATTGTTGTCTCTTCCAGTCCAAGGTCGGTTAATAAGCTGCCGCTCAATTTGTCTACGCCGCTTATTCGGAGTTCCCCACCTACTATTTCCGCTTTCCCTCCTGATTTCTCTATCGCTTCCACTATTTCCCCTAGGGTGTTCGTTGTCTTATATGTATACCTGCTTTTTTTCCCCCCTACCTCTATTATTAACTCTCCACCGCTTTTCCCTAGACTCCCTAATGTACTGCTCTCCTCCGCTTCCGTTTCTACCTCTCCTTTTAATTCTTTACTCGTTTGGGTCGTTAATTTTATCTCACTTCCACTTTGCACCATGCCTAAGCCTAGTGCCGTTGCTAATGAACCTGATACTAACCCGCTTCCGTCTATGCTGATTATTCCGCCGTCACTTATCGTCGCTGTTATTCCATACTGCTTCATACTATTGAACCACTCTTCCAGGGTTGTCGTCTCGCTTACCTGCAAGTTCGATACCACTGTCTCACCGCGCTCGTTCAATATGTTATACTTTAAGTTGTTTCCTTTTATCCCTATTTCCCCAAATGTCGTACTGCTTGACGCCGTCAGCGTACTTGTATACTTCAAGGCGCTGCTCTTCATTTCTGTTCCGTTTACTGTCTCTGTTGTTAGCCCCAGTCCGTCTATTACTCCGCCGCTTAAGTACAGGTCATCTATTTCTCCGCCTATACTTATTACTCCGTCTTCTTCTATGCTTATTTCCGCGCTCATCCCATTTTGTGTCGCGTAGTTCCGGATATTCGTTATTACATCATTTACGCTCGATGTTGCATTTAGTTTTACTGTTTTACTTGTTTGACCGTTTGACAATACCAGGTTATAGTTTCCAAAGGTTGTCTCTATTTCGCCCAGTTTTGTATTTCCGTTTATTACTTCTTTCTTTGTATATGACAAGCCATCGCTTGAAGAGGTTACACTATCTACTTTCTCTACAAGACCCAATGCCGTCAATATATTTGAACCGCCGTCTAGCTCCTTTATATCTATACCTTCTATGGTGATATATCCTTCCGCGTCCATTGCTGCTACAGCTCCCCTTCCGCCATAATTCCTGTTGATATAGTCCAGAAAATCTTGCACCGTCGCGCCGGTTCCTAAATCTAAGTTTACTCGCTGTTGATTGATTGTTATTGCTCCATATTTTACGCCTATGTCGCTTAACAATGTACTTGCTTTTATTGTTACATAACCCTCCGTCATTAAACGGTTCGATTCTAAACCGCTTACTACTTTATACTCCATTCCCAATGAGCTGAACAGTTTCGTCTTACCGTCATCCGCTTCGCGGATGTCCGTTAATATCGTAAATATTCCCTTCTCTTCATCATACGACGCTGTTACTCCTATTTCCCCCATCTTCTCTATTACACTGTTTATCGTATCGCCCGCGGTTATCTCAAATTCACGGTTATTTATACTTACATACCCCTCTTCTACTCCCAATACGCTCAGCTTCGTCGTTCCCGCTGCCGTATTCGTTACCGTTACCGTCCGACGCACCGACGTGTTTACCTTCGTATTACTCGCTACCTGCGTTACACCCACTTCATAACTGTCTCGGCTCGCACTCGGCGTCGCACTCGCCGTTACTTTGCTTGGATCGCTTGAATTCGCTAAGTTCTGCACGAATATGTCCATACTATCTGTGCCAAACTTCGCATCCGTTATTCTTTCCAATGCACTCCTGAAAGATGTAAAATAGCTCTTAATATTACTAACTACATCACGTAATGCAACAATGCCGGTCTTTTCTTCTTCTAACTCTTCTATTTTTGCATTCTTTAGCGCGGTTAATGCACTGACCCAGCTGTCAGTGTCCAAACCTGTTACTAATCCGCTAAATGAAATTGCACTCATTACCGTCTTATCCTTGATTTCGCCGCATTTTTCTTTTGTACGCTCAAGCGTCCTTGAACTTTCAGTACAAAATTACTTCTATAATTTACTTATTCCACTTTTTACATATTTATAACAATATTGTTACAAAACTTAACTAAACAACAAAATGTGCAGTTGTTTTTAGCAGCCCTCGCTATTATTTCTATTTTGCATTAAACAAGTTGTTTATTCAACCCTTGCACCGCAACGAATACAGGGGGTTGAGATATGTCATAGTTATATGTACTGTATAGTGGATATATATACTATACTAAATTTTTCATTATTTGGCAATAGCAGAAGGGAAATGCGGTAAAGGATGAGTAAATACACCTTCTTACGTACGGTAAAAGTTACAGAAATAAATTACGCAGTTCGAATAAGGAGACAGTATAGGAAGCGACCTCACCAGAACCTCACGACCTAAGAAAGAGCAAACTTTTTTCTGTATCACTTCTGCAGAGATGGGATAACGGCGCACGTAGATAAGACATCTGTTCACACTTAATCCATGTCACGGGGTATTCTGTTGTTCATAAAATTCACCATTTCCCGAAAGCATACGAAGTTGCTCGCTCGCGCTCTGCACCGCCCTGTCTAAAAATTTCCCGTTGTAGGAGGTAAATGTTTTGTCTGATCATCCATAAAAACTCTCCAACAATCGATAGAAGTGGTAAAAAAAAAGAAATCCGTTTGTTCAGGTTACGAAACTTTACATTTTCTTGTCGGGTATATACTTTTATAATATAATCCCTGTTATGAAGAAGATTTTAGCTTTATTAGGAATTACAGCCTTCGGATGCGCAGCAGTACACGCTGCTGACATCGTTTACCCGCAAGGAAAATACAACAGAACAAGTCACGACAATGTCTATTTCATGGGAACCCTTGATAAAGGTGAAACTTTACTTTTTAATAATCAATCAGTAAAACCAGCTTCTAATGGAGCTTTTGCAATCAATGTTCCGGTTTCCGCAGGCAGAACTCAGGCACTCTTAAGAATTGGCAAAGACGGGCGCTACACTATAAAACAGTTCTTCATTATAAAAAACAAGCCGCAAGCCGTTCAACAAACAAAATTGCCAATTCTAATTCCAACCGGACGTACAGTATTTGTTTCAAACAAAGAAGATACACCGCTTTACAGCACTCCTGAATGCGGCGAATTTAATATTCTCTCGCACATGGCAGTTAACACTTCACTAATTATTGACGGCAGACAAGGCGATTTTTACAGAGTTTACCTCACGCCAACACGTTATGGATGGGTTCATAAAAACGATGTAAAAATGTCTTACGATAAGTCAGGTTTCCCCCTTAAACCAGCACTTGCAGACTTCTACAACGTCGATGATAAAACCGTTCCGGATTT
>CALUTH010000152.1 GCA_944323635.1 Candidatus Gastranaerophilales bacterium | reverse complement strand
CCATTATCTTTTCTCCAAAAAAGAAAACCCAGCAATAGAATGCTGAGCAAAAAGGCAGTTAAAAAAACGAATTTTAGATTCCTGAGAACAGGTGAGAATAAGCTGATTGCATTGAGGAGTAGAGCAGTTCCATGTTCTGGAATTTTCTTTCGAGTGTAGATTTGTATCTATCGGCAGAAGCTTGAGCTTTAGCGATTTTTTTATCGATATTCTCGATATCTCTGGAGAGAGATTTGTTTTTAGAGTTAAAGTAGCCGTAGTTAGAGAGCATATCAGCGACGATATTTTCGACGCGGGTGAGGATACCGGGGTTATCGATAGAGCCGACGAGGAGGAGTTTAACATCGTCTTCGGATTCATTGAGGGCGTTGGTGAATTTTTCGGTATCGAGGTAAAGGGAATAGATATCGCCGGGCATAGCAGAAGAAGGGGCTTCAGTGGAGATACCGACGGCGGCGAGGTTTCTAAAGAATTTAGTACCATTTTGAGCTCTGGAGGTAAAGATGGAAGTAATCTGGTTTTTGAGGCCTGAGAGTGCGGTATCGCCGTGGAGGTCGCCGGAGATAGAGAGAACGGATGTTAATTCAGAGATGAGGGTATTGTATGCATCGAGGGCATCTTGTACGGCGTCGATGATACCTTGAGTATCGCGTTCGACTTTAATAGTAACGTATTCTCCTTCGGTTATATCTTTAATATTGAGTGTTAAGCCTTCAATGCGCGAGATATCCGGAGTGATGGTATTGGAAGTGGAGACGATGCGTGTACCGTTGACGGTGATAATGGCGTTATCACCGAGGTCTTGATTGTAGGTAGCGAGTCGTTCTGTGCCGTTATCGGTGTAGACGAGACCGAAGATTTCGGCGATATTGCTTGTACCGGATTGGATATTAACGAAGGAGGCGCCGGTAGCGGAGGATGTAATGACCATTTTGCCGTTGATGTTATCCCAGTAAGCGGAGGCGTTGGCGTCTTCGTTGTGGTTAATATCGGAGATTAAGGAATTAATAGTAGTATCGGCAGTAATGGTGAATTCGGCGTTACCGATGGTGAAGGTACCTTCAGTGATGTCACCGAGGCGGAAGAGGCCTTTTTCGGTGAGTTTGGAGGAAGAAGAGACTTTGTAGAGGGAAGTGCCTCCGATGATTTCGTTGGAGTTATTGGAAGTCCAGTTAAAGATAGTAACGAGGTTGGTTGTATCGGTGGACGTACCGACGACGAGTTCAACGCCTTCGGCGGCAGCGAGTTTAATTTTGCCATCGGAGGTAACGGAGGCGGTAACGGAGCCGTTAGAAGCTGAGGAGATTCTGGAGAAGAGGTTTTGGAGGGTATCAGTTGATGCTACGTTAATATGTTTAATATTGCCGTTGATACCGAGAGCGAATTCGCCGTCGACGATGCCGAGGGTATCGAGGGTAGTATTGGAGTCTGCGTAGTTAGCGATGGAGAGGTATTGTATTTCATCGGAGAGGTATGTAATTTTGTCTTTGCTTTGCATCCAGGTTTCTAGGTCAGCGTTATTGAGGGAGAGGGTATCAGCGAGGGAGGAAGATCCGCCGGAGATGGATACGGAGCCGAGGCCGTTGTGGATGGAGAGGGTGCCGTTATTGAAATTAACGAACAATCCTACGTTTTCGAGTTTATCAATCAGATCAGCGATGGTGTCATCGTCTTCGATGTTAATTACGGTATTAGTAGTATCACCGTCCTGATTTTGGAGTGTAAGGTATACAGAGCCTTGAGCGGACTTGCCGTTTTTGTTGTATACGGAGAGGAGGGTATCCAGGTCAGCGATATTGACGTTATCTTCAAGGACGAGGGTAGTGCCGTGGTAGGTGGCTTTAACGATGTTATCGTTGAGTCCTAATTTAGAGATGAGGTTGGAGGTACCGTCCTGGAGGGTGACGTTGCCGATGGATTCTATATTAATTTTGCCGTCGTTGGAGATAGAGCCGGCGATGCCGTGGATAGAGAGCGCGCGGAGGAATTGGGAGACGGTGGTATTTTCATCGATGGAGATTGTGGTATCGGGGTTACCGTTTTTAAGCAGGTGAATGTAGCCGGTATCGATGCCGAGGTCAACGAGTTTGGTATCGCCGTTGGCGGTGTATGTGACGTTAGTGGTGAGGGGGTTGGAGTTGTAGCCTGTGACTTTTTCTGTTTGTTTATATGTTGGAGCAGAGCCATTGAGGAGGTCACCGAGGGCGCCCATAAATGAGAATGTATTATCTTCGCAGGAAGCGGAGAAGATGCCGTTCTTTATTTCTGCATTGATGCCGTATACACCGAGGGTGTTAATGATGTCCTCGATAGTGTCATTGGAGTCGAATCCGAGGGTATAGAGGACGCCTCCGAGGTTGAGTTTAAGAGAAGCGCCTGAGGAGAAGCCAAGATCTGCGAGAGAGGTAGTTTCCGAGGTAGTCGCGGTGGAGATGACCGTTAATTGTTTAGAGTTAGTCTGGTCGAAGATATCGGCATCAGTTTGAGATTTATTAGTCAGTCTTAATTTAGAGACGAGGTTAGAGGATTCGTCGGTGATGTACTTATCGGAGTCAGCGGAAATGACGATTTTTTTATTCTCTAGTTTAGCGTCGAAGCCGTAGCCCTGGAGTGCGGCGATGAAGTCGCCGATGGTGGTATCGTCCGTAATATTGATAGCGGAGTTAATCCATTGACCGTTATCGTAGATTTTTATGCTCCCTTCGGTGACGTCTAAATCTACGAGTTTGGTATCTTCATTAATTGCTACGTCATTGACGGACATAGGGAGGTCAGCGTAATAGCCGGTGACTGTAGTAACAGATGAGTATTTAGGGTTATTAGAAGTAAGTATGCTGCCTAATTCACCGCCGATGGAGAAGGTGTGATCAGTGGAGGAGGCGTTGAAAGTACCGTTATTGAGGGATGCTGTGATTCCGTATACAGATAGGGAGTCTAAGACATCGTTAATGGTTTCATTTTCACTGAAAGATATATTGTAAATAGTATCATCGAGAGTTAATCGGAGGGATGTACCGTTTTCAAACCCTAAGTCGCCGATGGTGGTGTTTGTGTTGAGAGTGTAGGTTTTGGAGTATTGTAGGGTATTGGATGTTGTGGAGGTGAATACGGTTTTAATATCTTTGCTTGTGGAGAAACCCAGTTTAGAGACGAGGTTAGAGGATTCGTTGAGGAGATACATGTCGGAATCAGCGGAGAGGTAGATTTTGCCGTTTTTGAGTTCAGCGGAGAATCCGAAGCCGCTGAGTGATGAGAAGAGGTCATTGATTGTGGTATCTTCAGTAATATTAATTGCATTGTTAATCCACTCTCCGTCTTTGTAGATTTTGACGGAGCCTTCGGAAACGCCGAGGTGGACGAGTTTGGTGTTGCCGTTGATTGAGACGGCGTTGACGGAATCAGGGAGGGTGCCTGTCCATCCGGCGGTAGTGCCAGATGAGGTAACGACGGGGTTATCCCCGAGGATAATATTGCCCAGACCGCCGCCTATGGAGAAATCGAGGAGCTTAGCTGAGGCGTTGAATACCCCGTTATTGAGGGATGCTGTGATTCCGTTATCTTTGAAGAAATCCATGACATCCTGGATGGTATCGGAGGCGGAGAAAGTGTGTGAGTAGCGAACGCCGTCGATTTCGAGGTCTAATATTCTGTCGCTGACTTCATCAGCAATGTCACCTATTTTTGTAGTTGATGTAATATTTTTGGTAGTAATATTATTCAGTTTATTGGAAGTGGAGTTTTTGATGTAAGTGACGGAAGTAACGCTGGTAGAGAATCCGAGTACGGAGATAGCATTAGACGAACCGTTAAGCAGTGAGACATTTTTATCGGTATCGAGAGTGATACGACCGTCATTGTATGAAGCGCTGAAGCCGTTGAGCTGGAGGGCAGCGATAAGGTCAGCCATGGTAGATGTTGAAGATACAGTAAAGATGTTTTTAACGGAGCCTGAATCATCATCGCGGAGTTGAACGGTACCGTTAGAGATACCGAGAGCGGAGAGACTTGTAGAAGTCGGGTCGGGGTTGTTGGAGACAATACCGATAGTTTTTTGTCCGCTGCCGTAGACCATGTTTTCAGTACTTGTGGTGTTTATTGTACGGCTAACCGAGTTGATGTAAGTGGATGTCGTGACGTTGGTTGAGGTGCTTGTCACTGTCCGCAGGTTGATGACGGTTTGTGTCATAATCTGCGTCAGCACACTCGTTATCGTCTGCGTTTCGTACGATACCAC
>CALUTH010000151.1 GCA_944323635.1 Candidatus Gastranaerophilales bacterium | reverse complement strand
GGCGAGTAAAATTTGGAGAACAAAACCGGTAATTACTGTTTTGTAGTTTATTGCTTTTCTGTTGTTCGAAAGTGCATAAGCAATTGCGAAAATAATAATTATACCGAATATTCCAAAAAATCTTTCCATAACTCCGCCTTATTTTTATATGTATTATGTGTACAAGTTTATCATGAAAACATTTAAACTAAACCGGCGGGATTTAGTAAAATCCTGCTATTATAGTCATTAAAAGAAATATTTATATTTACAAAACTTAATTTCTTATATTAAAAAAGTTAAAAAAGCGCAAATTGTGGTATATAATTAATATATATGTATATCGTCAAAAATTTAAAGGATTACAAGTTATCCGAAAAGCAAAAGATTTTTGCCGGATATTTAAAGGATCGTGTGGATTCGTACATTTGTAGTGAAAAAATAACAAATCGTGCGGCTATGCGTAAATATTTGCTGCGGGATAATGATTTTGTTATATATTCAACGGCTGTCGCCGATCCAGCCTTACTGGTTCCTCGATACAGAGCCGGTTAGTCTGCTCTTGTTGATTAAATGGCTGCAATTATGTTATAATCCACCTATACTATGTTTGATAAAGAAAAAGTATTAGAAACCATAGATATGATAAGGCTCCACAATTTCGATATTCGGACTGTGACCCTTGCTGTAAGTCTTCGGGATTGCATGAGCGAAGATATTAACCGTGTATGCGATAAAATAGCATACAAACTTAAGTCTTATGCGGAAAATCTGGTAAATTACGCTTCTATTATTGAAGACAATTATTCTATCCCTATTGTTAATAAAAGAATTTCCGTAACACCGGTTTCTATACTTGCAGAGAGTGCACTTGAAAAAGATTATTTAAAAATAGCTCAAACGCTTGATACAGTTGCACAAGATTTAAATATAGATTTTATCGGCGGGTATTCTGCACTGGTTGAAAAGGGGATGACATCAGGAGACAGAGCGCTTATTGCTTCAATCCCTGAAGCGTTAAGTATTACATCCAGACTTTGTTCATCTGTTAATGTGGGTTCTTCGAAAGCCGGAATTAATATGGATGCTGTTCTGGAAGTGAGCAGAGTTATAAAAGAGGCGGCGGAATTGACGGCTGATAAAGACGGCTTAGGAGCTGCAAAATTTGTTTGTTTCTGCAATTCGGTCAGTGACAACCCGTTTATGGCAGGTGCTTATTGCGGATATGGAGAACCCGAGTGCGCCCTGAATGTCGGTGTATCCGGACCGGGTGTGGTAAAAAATGCTGTTGCGCAATTGCCAAAAGATGCTGATTTATCAGAATTGGCAGTAAGGATTAAACAAACAGCGTATAAGATTACTACAACGGGAGAACTTGTTGGGCGCGAATTAGCGCAAATGCTCGGCGTTCCGTTTGGTGTTCTTGATTTGTCACTTGCGCCGACACCCAAAGTCGGTGATAGTGTCGCGGAGATATTTCAGGCAATGGGATTGGAACACGCGGGCGCGCACGGCACAACAGCGGCTCTGGCAATGCTCAATGATGCGGTTAAAAAAGGCGGTATAATGGCAAGCTCCAATGTCGGCGGATTGTCGGGGGCGTTTATCCCTGTCTCTGAGGATGCCGGCATGATAGAAGCGGCTGATAAAGGATATTTAACTTTTGACAAATTGGAGGCGATGACTTCTGTTTGTTCTGTTGGGCTGGATATGATTGCTGTTCCGGGTGATACTCCTGTTGAAACAATAGCAGGCTTGATTGCGGATGAAATGGCTATAGGTATGATTAATAAAAAAACTACAGCTGTAAGAATTATTCCTGTTCCTGGTAAAACAATTGGTGATAAGGCAGTTTTTGGCGGTTTACTGGGTGAAGCTCCGATTATGAATATCGGTGATTTGGATTCATCCGGTTTTGTAAACAGGGCAGGGCATATTCCGCCGCCAATTCATAGTTTAAATAATTAGTTAGGAGATGATATGGCAAGTTTCAGAGAATTGGAAAATAATTTGAAAACATTTTTAATTGATGTACAGTCTGACGCCCACAACATTAAAACAATGGCTGCATCAAGATATAATAATATTACTATATCAATGGATCCTAAGAAAATTAAAGAGCCTCATTTTACGATTAAAATGGGTATGTCAGAGGCTACATTTGATTTGAACTCTTGTGAAAAAATTAATGGTGGGCTGGGGTTTGAAGAAAGATTTGTTCGCAGATGGTATGACCGTGTTGGTATAAAGCAACGCTTGTCTGACTGCTGGGATATGGAGTCATTAAAATCATAGTTAGTAGTTAAAACAGCTTACATAATGAAAAGGCGAAGTTTCAAGAAGTGAAGGTGTCTGATTTGTGCAGACGCCTTTTAAACATTTATCGCATCTGGGGTTAAATCTGCAGCCTGAAATGTTTTCAAAAATGGTAGGCGGAGCGCCTGTAATTGTAAACAGTTTTCCGCCTCTGCCTGACGGCAATGCTTTTAAAAGTGCTTTAGAATACGGGTGCAGCGGATTTCTGAAAAATTCTCTGCTTTGCGCGTTCTCTACTATATTTCCCGCATACATTACTGATACTTCGTCTGCGTATTGCCCGATGAGGTTCAAATCGTGGGTTATTACAAGAATACTTGTGTTAAACTTGTTTTTAATTTCATCAAGCAGTGTCATTATTTGTGCTTGAATGGTCACGTCCAACGCGGTTGTCGGCTCATCTGCTATAATGACACCGGCGTTTAAAACGAGTGCTGTTGCTATT
>CALUTH010000150.1 GCA_944323635.1 Candidatus Gastranaerophilales bacterium | reverse complement strand
CCCCGTTCCTATGTCAAGAACCGTCTTAAACTGATTGGCAAAAATAATCCTTAAAGCCTTCTGAACAAGTAATTCAGTCTCGTCTCTGGGAATAAGGACATCCTCCGTCACACGGTATTTATTCCCGTAAAAATATGCAAACCCCAGTATCTGCTGAATCGGGCGTCCTGTCTGAGCGCGGCGTCTTGCGTATTGGGCAACCTCATCCAGACGTGATGTATCAAGCGGACGTTCAAGCAAAATGTCCACCGGACTCCACTTACAAACATCTCTTATCATCAGCCTTACTTCCGCATCCGCTTCGCTTTGCTCAATCCCTGCATCCGTTAATATTTTTATAATCTCCTGAATGTTCATCCAATATTCTCTCTATTTCGTTTCTTAAATCCAATCTGCTTGCCGTTTCTATATCAATACCTTCCTCATTATACCGCTTACAAAGTTTTTCGTAATAATAAAGCTGTTTTTTAGTAGGTTTTTCCTTTGACATCTTAACATCCTGCAAAAACTTGCGCTTTTTCTTTTCAAACTCCTTATTTGCAGCAATTATCGGCGCCTGTGCCTGCTTATACTCATAATATCGTTTACACTCTCTGATATAGAGTTTCGTATCGGAACAAAACTGCTCATCATCAACCATATCCGCCAGAAACTCAAACTTTGACACATTAAGTTCTTCGTAATACCTTTCATCCTCAACAAATTTATCGTATATTTCATCAATAGATAAATCCATATTTTGCTTTACAAGCGCACGCAGAAAATTACAGAGCCCCGTCTTCTGAACTCTGTTTAATTTCCCGTAAATTCTGTTTTTTACTTCATACATACTAAACTAAATCTTTTGGCATCATTTTCTTTGCATGCCTGAACTCTAAAAACTTCTCCAACATCGGGTTGGTCTGATGCCGTGATGTTCGTATCTTATTTTCTGACTCAATACGTTCTTTATTTTCTATCACTCGATACTCAAACTTTTTTAAATCTTTTTCCATTTTTTCACCTCGTGTATATATAAAGTATATAAATGTTAAAAAATTGCCTTTTTCGTTTGAGTTTTCTTAACATCTCTTAACATTTTAAACCATTTTTCGCTAAAATTCAATTATTAGGGAGGATAGTGTAAAAAAAAGTTTACAAAAAAGCAATTTTTCCCCTTGAATTGTTTTAATAATAGTATGATAAGGTTTGAGTCTGTAAATTCGCCGGTTATTACCGGTGTTAGGCAAAATAATACAATTAAAAACAAAGATATAAAGACCGATAATCAACAGTCTATAACTTCTTTGCCCGATATTAAAATGCCTGTCGCGGTTAATATACCATCGGGGTATACAAAACTTGGCGTAACTAAACTTAACAACGGTCAGGAAATACATAACTACAGGCTGTCCAACGGGCTAAGGGTATCCATTGTCCCGATGGATAGTAATTTTACTATGGTAAGAACCTTTGTTAATACAGGCGCAATCAACGAAGACGATAATCAGAGAGGGATAAGCCATTTTCTTGAACATATGGCGTTTAACGGAACGTTAGGCGCAGACGGATATAAAAAACTATCTACCGGTGATGTGTTTAGAATTGTAGGTAATATAGGAGGTGATACTAATGCTTCTACAAACTTTGCTCTCACTGATTATTATATACAAGCCCCAATTTTCTATGATAGCGATTTGGAGGAGATAATCAGTATTCAGGGTGCAATGATGAACAACCTTGCACTCCCTGACAATATGATTGAAAAAGAGCGCGGTCCGGTTATTTCTGAAATAAATATGTACACGGACTTTCCCAACTCAACCGCCTATAATATGGCTCTAAAGAATTTGTATAACCTGAATACAACGTCCGATGATTATATTGCAGGCAGAGTTGAAAACATCAAAAAGCTCTCGCGGGATGATGTACTTAATTATTACAGAAATAATTACTACCCTGCCAATATGTACACAACGCTTGCAGGAGACGTAAATCCGGACGAAGCAATCAAGCTTATTGCAAAACATTTTCATACAACAATCCAGAACCCGCAGCAAAGAAAAGTAAATAAATTAACGCCGATAAATGAGCCGGTCAGAAGGGATTTTACCTCTCCAAAAGTAAAAGAAATGAACGGCTATATGTGCTTTAACGGGCCTGCGAACAACAATCTGAAAGATGCTATTGTTATGCAATTTTTATCGGCTCTCCTTGTAGGAAATTCAAACGCTCTTATCAGAGACCATTTTACAAATCAGGTAATTTCCATAGACATGGGAATGGAAAAAGTCAGCACACTCCCTTCTGACGGCCAGTCCGTATATTTTGAATTTTACGGAGCCGATGAAAAAACAGATTTTATCCTTAAAACCATTTATGATGAACTTGCCAACTTCAAAAAGACCTCCGATAAACAAGTCGCGCTAATAAAAAAAAGCATACTCAACAGTCTTGATAAACAACTGCAAGATACCGCCGGAATATTAACACTTCTGGGTTCAACCCACTTCAAATCTGGAGATAATTCTATTACCGAATACGAAAATACTATTAACAGTATAACCCCCGATGATATTGTCGAGTGCGCAAAAAAATACCTCGACTTAAATAAGGTATCTATTGCAATAGTCCACCCGCAAAAAGAAACACAACAAACATTAACAAGTCCCGCTTTTACGGGGGTTAAAGAAAAACGTGTCATAAAACCGGATAATGTGCATGTTTACAACCTCGGGAATAATTATGAAGCCGTCTCTTACGATACGCAGAGTGATTACAGGTACCTTAATTACGCTCTTTATTGTGATAAAATACCTGAATCAAAACCAGGAACGGCAGAACTGCTTGATTTGATTTTAAATAACGGAACCTCTGATATTCCGAAAAAAGTATTAAAAGAAATATTCCTCTCCAAACTTATTTCAAACAGTGTCAACGGAGAACCCGACGGAATAAGAATAACCACGCACGCAGATAAAGGGGATATGAAACTAGCTGTCGGCCTGCTAAAAAAACAACTGCTCAATCCGGCGTTTACTGAAGAAGGTTTAAAAGATGCAAAACATATGCTGAAAGAAGCATTGCTCAAAGATGAACC
>CALUTH010000149.1 GCA_944323635.1 Candidatus Gastranaerophilales bacterium | reverse complement strand
GGGTAAAGATTCATTTTGTTTCTTGCGTCCGGAATTTTTACTAAATCAAGAAATTTAACCGCCTGATTGATTGCTTCCTGTTTTGAAATATTTTTGTGGCAAAGGATTGCTTCTGTGATCTGGTCTCCGATTGTGTAGAGAGGATTTAGCGATGTCATCGGGTCCTGCGGGATTAGTGCAATTTTTGCCCCGCGGATTTTTCGCATTTCCTTTTCAGGAAGTGATATGAGATTTTGTTTTTCAAAAAGGACTTCTCCGCTTTTAATGACCGCATTTTTAGGAAGCAGTTTAATAATACTCATTGCTGTGATTGTTTTACCGCAGCCTGATTCTCCGACAACCGCGTGCATTTGTCCCGGTTTTAACTTTAGTGAAACATCGAAAAGCGCGGGACGGTAGCCTTCTTCTGTCATAAATCCTAAATTCAGGTTTTTAATTTCTATGTGGTTCATTGATTATATTATAGTTTAATAAATATTTAGTTAAATCCCTCTTTTATGCGGTTTAATCTCTCGCAAACTCTTTTTATTGTATCAGCCCACATATCCTGATGAATGTTCCGGAATACTTCTATACTCTCATACCAGTTTGATGAAGTGCCTTCTTCCGGATTGTACCATCTGTATTCCGGATAGCGGTTAAAAAGCCCGAATGTTTGTTTACCCAGAGCGCCTGCAAGATTAAGGATAACATTGTCCGTCGATATAACAATATCAAGTCCCATAATTGTTTTGGCTGTGTCGCTGAAAGTTTTAAACTCTTTGCCTGCGTTAATCAAACGGTTGTCAGGCATAACTTCTTCTCCTCCTTGAAGTGAATAAAATTCAATATCATCAATATCAAATAAGGGCTTTAACTCTTCAAACGGAATATCTCTTGCTGATTCTTTTGATTTTTCGTTACCGTGCCATGCAAGCCCGATTTTAAGTTTTTTATTTGAGACAATTTCTTTTGCCGGCGATTTTAAGTATCCTTCTCTGTAAGGCAGATTATAAGGATCGGGTTCAAGGTATAACGGCAGGTCGACCGCAGTTGTAAAGTAATCGTACTCAAGATTATACAGCCCGAATTTGGTTGAATATACTTCTACACCGAGGTTAGAGTTGTTTATTAATTCAAATAACTCATCCTGCACGACAAAATAAACTTTTGCGGCTCGTTTTGCAAGGTCTTTGACAAATCTTGAGTACATTATCGTGTCGCCAAACCCCTGTTCGCAGTGAACGAGAATTTTTTTTCTTTCAAGCGGCTCGCCCTGCCAGTATTTTGTTTTATCAAGTACTGCCGGAATAATTGATTTATCCTCGCCTTCTTTTTCAAATCGGTGTCTTAAATAGGCGTACCCTTCTTTAAATCTCTTTTGGTTAATCAAAAAACATCCGTAATAATAGTAATCGGCATGCTCGGGCGTGAGTTTAAAAAGTTTTTGGTAATATTTTTCAACTTCTTCATATTCTCCTAACCGAAAGAGAGTAAAAATAAGGTTTCTTATATATAACCGTGTATTTTTCTTTAAGTTATGCGCTGCTAAAAAGTACTCCTTCTGCTTTTCTAATCTGGTATCCTTGTAATAAAGCGAATACAAATGACCTAACATGTTATAAACTTCATCATCCTGTTTGAATTTTGAAATGAATTCTTCAAAGTACTTAATTGAGCCTGAAAGGTCATGAAGCTTGTAAAAATATATATTGCCGATTTCTTTCAGTGCAAAGAGTTTGTTTTTTTCTGTTTTTTCATACAGGGTAAGAAATTCTTTACCTGCTTCCGGCTGATTTAGTTCTATAAGACAAACTCCCGCATTTCTGTATTCTTCCGGCTCTAGCGGGGTGTTTTGAAATACATCTAAGTATTGAAAAATAGCATCGTTGTACCGTTGTTCTTTAAAATCTTTACCGGCATGCTCTTTTATGTATTCTGCCAGATTTTGTTTAAGGTTATCAGTCGGAAGGATAGATCGGCTCATGATTTCTTCATACAGCTTAAGCGTATTTTCTTTGTTTCCGCTTAGCGCTAGACCGGCTGCAATTCCAATATTTATACCTAACAGTACATCTTCAACATTTCTCATAAATAAAATTATATTCTATACTTGAATTTATTTCCAGTACGGAGATTGGAGTAAAAACGCAAAAGACTGCAAAATGTAAACAAATTTTCATAAATCCAAAACCCATGATATACTTGTAGTTGTTTGGGAGGAAAAGTTTTGAGAGCAGAAGAATATTACAATCAAGGTTATTCTTGTTCGGAGAGTATTGTAAAAGAAGGAATTGATAACGGTTTTTGCCGTCAGGAGGTTTTGCCCGTTGCAACGGCTTTTTCAAGCGGATTAAGTTCCGGATGTTTATGCGGAGCAATTGCGGGTTCGCAAATAGTAATAGGCTCAATATACGGCAGGAGCAATGCTAAAGAGAATATTCAGATAGCAAAGGATAAGGCAAAAGCGTTTGTATCAGATTTCAAGGACAAATACAAATACACATGCTGCCGTACCCTGTGTAAAGGGTATGAAGGCGCCGAGCGCAGAGCGCACTGTGCGGAAATGGTGAAATTTTGTTCCCAAAAATTAAATGAGTTAGTCGAAGTAAAAGTGAATGGATAGCAGAGCAGGATACAAAAAAAGAATACTATTTGTCGGCATACCGGATATGGCGTATGTCGGTCTTGACGGGCTTTTGATGTCGGGTATTAATGTTGTGGGGGTTCTGGGTCCCAAAAAACGACACCCGATGTATTACAATTTCAAAAGGTTTGTTGTCGCGCGCGGTTTGAATTTTATTGAGTATGACGAACTTGACGAAACCGAATTAATTGAGACCATAAGGGGGTTAAATGTTGACCTTGCTGTCGTATGTTCGTTTAATTATAAAATTCCGAAAGTCTTGCTTGATGCAACAAAAGACGGGTTTATAAATGTGCATCCTTCACTTTTGCCGCTCTACAGGGGCGGAAATCCTTATACAAATGTACTCTTAAACGGCGAGACGGAAACGGGTGTCACTATTCACTTTATGGATGAAGGGTTTGATACCGGTGATATTATTATTCAGAAAAAATATCCCATCCACCCTAAATCTACAATG
>CALUTH010000148.1 GCA_944323635.1 Candidatus Gastranaerophilales bacterium | reverse complement strand
ACTGCCATGTCCTGCCAAGGGCGTCTTTAACCTTAAAATCGATTTTGGGACCATAGAAAGCGCCGTAACCTTCGTTAATGTCATATTTCATCCCGCGTCTATCCATAGCTTCCTTCAAACCTGCTTCAGCACGGTTCCAGTTTTCGATTTCGCCAACATAACTTTCAGGACGAGTTGATAACTCAACTTCAAACGTCATATTGAATATAGCCATTGTATCTGCAACAAAATCAATAATTTCATTAATTTCATCTACCAATTGCTCCGGCGTACAGAAGATATGCGCATCATCCTGAGTAAAGCCTTGTACACGTGTTAAACCGGACAGAGCTCCTGATTTTTCTTTTCTGTAAACAGTTCCCAATTCAGCCATTCTAAGAGGGAGTGAACGGTATGAATATCTATTTGCTTGGTAAATAAGAATATGGAACGGACAGTTCATAGGTTTAACTATATACTGTTCTTCATCATCATTATCTTTTTGGATAAAAAACATATTTTCTTTATAGTGGTCAATATGTCCTGATAACTCCCACAATTTTGATTTAGCAAGCTGTGGAGTATTAACGATAACATAACCGCGTTTTCTATGTTCAGTTCTCCAGTAATTCTCTATTTCCTCTCTTACAACTGCAAGATTTGGGTGCCATAAAACAAATCCTGCACCAATCTCTTCTCTAACAGAAAATAAATCTAACTTTGCGCCAAGTTTACGGTGGTCTCGCTTTTCTGCTTCCGCAATAAAATCAAGATATTTTTGTAAATCTTCTTTTGTCCAAAATGCTGTTGCATAAATTCTTTGAAGCATTTTATTTTTTTCAGAACCACGCCAGTAAGCACCTGCGACTTTTAACAGCTTAAAAGCTTTAATATCGCGTGTTGATTCAAGGTGTGGTCCCTTACAAAGATCGTTAAATAAGATTTTCCCGTCGCGAGTTTTTGTCAGATATAAAGTAGGATTATCGTTTTTATGTTCTTCAAGAAGTTCTGCTTTATATATTTCACCTTCTGATTTAAATTCTTCTATCTGTTCATCAACATCGCTTATTGCAACTTTTTCAAAAACGAGATCTTCTTTTACAATACGTTTCATTTCATGCTCGATTTTAACAAGATCTTCTTCTGTAAATGTATGCCCGTCTGTCATATCAAAATCATAATAAAAGCCTGTATCTGTAGAGGGACCAATTGCAAGTTTTGCCTGCGGAAACAGGTTTTGAACCGCCTGCGCCATAATGTGTGAAGTGGAGTGCCTCAGAATTCCAAGAGTTGACTCGTTTTTTTCCATAATAATAAATTCCTCGCTAACTAAAATAATTAAATTATAGAAAAATTATACCACCTGAAAGAATGAATACAAACAAATAAAAAAAAACTCTTCTTATGTTTTAAGAAGAGTCGGAAATTTTGAATTATGGGTTTATTGGATGTCAGGATTAACCTGAGAAAGTTTTGTATGTCCGTTCGGTATTATCACCGAGTACTGTATCTAAAGCATCACGTTCTGTTGTAATTTGAGTTCTCTTTGTATCAAGTTCTTGTAATTGAAGTTCAAGTTTTTTATCTTGGCTTTGAATTGTTGATAATTCACCGTTTATTCTTGCCTGCTCCTTATCGTACAATGCTTTATCATAAGTGTATTCGGCATTTGCTTCTTCATAAGCAACTTCATCTGTTATTGTTTCTGAAGTTACCGTATATGCTGAACCATAATTACCATCAGCATCAGGAATTTGAATAGTTGCAAGACGACCATCAGAACCGAATGTTAATTTAACATTGTCAATTTGTTCATTAACAGTCACATTTCCTGTTGTTGCTTGATAGACTTTAGCTTTACCTTGACTTGCAGGATCTTCTATATCCTCTTTTTTGAAAGCAACATAAGATGTTCCATCATAAACTACATAGTAGTCATCAAGATCTTCACCATTGTTTTTAACAGCATTTCTTAAATTTGTAATTTCATCACCTTTGTCATCAAGGGAGCTGTCGCCCAATGATACCATTTTACGACCGACATCTGATCCGTCGCCTAAATAATATTCAGTTGTTGTAGCTTTTTGTTCACCGATATAATAAATAGTACCATCTGTGCTCTCGCCTGACACTTCTTGGTAGTAGCCCTTTACGCAATCAGCAAATTCTTCCGGTGTTACTTCTCCAGCCGATTCATATCTTGGCGGGTCATACGGTTCACCGTTTTCATCCATTATTTCCGCACCTTTTTTCTGCATTCCGTCAACGTAAGTAGATACTTCGTTCCCGTTTGAATCAATATAGCCGCCCTGTGCAATCTTGTTATTAACATTTTGTGTTGCTTGTGCTGTCACATCATTACCTTGCTCATCAAGATAAGTTGCTCCAGAAGTATAACCCGTTGCGGCTACAACAGTTTTATAATCGCCATAAATAGCATTTTTATCTGTAGTTGTAACTGTTTTACCAGTTCCTGCATCAATATAAGCTTCTTTGGATGTAAATTCTTGTGTTACCTTGCTGCCGTCCGAATCGTTAATTGTTCCGATAACAGCTCCGGGTTGACTTGACGAGACCATCAATGTTCCATTACCATTTTCATCAAAGTTGACGATATTTGAGATAGTATAATCAGTATTACCCAAAGTATAAGAATAAACTGTAGTCATGTAATCTGCTTTACTTGGAGCAATAGGAACTTCCATGTTAAGAAGTTGATTGTAATACGTTGCAGATTGTGAAGACAATACTGAACGAGCCTGGTTAATTTGTTGACCTTGAAATTCAAGGTCATTCAATTCTGAGGTTAATTGAAGTAACCTTGCTTGTGTTGCTGCCATACCCATAATTCTTTTCTCCTTTATTTAGTTTCCATTACTATTAATTACGGCACAATTTTTAAAAACTTTAATATTTTGGAGAAAATCTTTACAAAAATTTACAAATATAGCTGTAATGCAGTAATAACACTATTTAAATACCCTGCATTATTAATTTTTATTTCCAATCGTAGTAATAATAAACAGGAATATCATCAGACGGTTTAAGCACCGACTGTCCGCCTTTTATCAGATTTGTAAACGAGCCGACAAAAGGCAGCCAGGTCAAAGCCCATTT
>CALUTH010000147.1 GCA_944323635.1 Candidatus Gastranaerophilales bacterium | reverse complement strand
TATATAATTTCTTTTCTCTGTAAAACATTGTAAAGATGGGAATTTATTACCCCGCTGATGAGTATGAGTGTTGATGTATAATACAGCCATACCATAAGAACTGCAAATGCGCCGATTGTACCATATACAAAGTTATACGTGTGCAGATTGTTTACGTACACAGAGAACCACCATGAGCCCGCCAACCAGCTTACGCAGAAAAATATTGTTCCGGGGAATGCGCTTTTCCTCCTAAGCAGTTCTTTGCCGCTCAAGTCGGGCAGTATGTAGTATTGAAGGTACGCAAGAACAAACAGTGCAAGGAATGCAACCGGCCATCTTAAGACAAGAATAGCGTTTGCAATATCTATATCCAGCCCGAGGGATGTTGTAAAGAATTTTAAAATCACCTTCCCGAAAACTATCAGGTTAACCGTTAAAAACAGCACTGCGGTATTTACAAACACCATAGTAAGCGAAAGCAGCCTTGTATAAATAAAAGAACGTGTTTCTTCCACTTTGTACGCTCTGTTTAAACCTTTTAATACAACCGCCATGGCGTTGGTTGAAAGGATTACGGTGATAATAAAACCTATTATTGCGAGCAGTCCGCCTTTTTCGTAAAAAGAGACTTCATCTATCACGGAGCGTATTAAATCCAGCGCGTCCGACGGCATTACTTTACTAAGAGCAATAAATATCGGGTTCACGAAGGATTTTCTGCCAAGCCTGCTGAACACTTCAATCAGGAAGAGTGCAAACGGAAAAATCCCGATAATCAGCATAAAGCCCATTTCTGCAGCCATGCCGGAAAAGTCGTTATCCACAACGGATTTTATTATATTTTTAATTACTTTTAGATATTTTCTCATACTCTGCTGTTAATTAGATTTAAAATCTTTTTTGCCGCCGTATTAACGGAGGATTTTATTACGCAGCCTGCTGCGTAAGTGTGACCGCCGCCCGAAAACTGGGCGCAAATTTCCGCAACATCCAGATGCTTGGAGCGCATTGATATTTTGCTGCTTTTTGCGTCGATTTCTTTTACTAAGAAGGCAACATCGACGCTGTCTATTGTTCTTAATTTTTCAACAAGCCCTTCTGTAAAGTCTTCTGTCGAAGCGTAGCCTTCCAAATCCTTTTTGAAAATTGTAATGTATGCGATTTTATCGTCATTACAGAACTTGGCGCCGCTGACTGCTTTTGCCTGAAACATTACATTGTCTTTTGTTTTTGTTTCATAAACTGATTTATATACTTTGTTAGGATTGACACCTAATTCAATAAGTTCGCCTGCTGTTTTAAGGGTTTCTGCTGTTGTGTTTTCATACTTAAAGCCGCCTGTGTCCGTAAGTATTGATACATACAGACATTCTGCGATTTGCTCGGTAATAGTCCAATTATTTTCTTTAAAATACTTATAAAGAATAAGTCCTGCTGATGATGCGGAACTGTCTATGATATTTATATTGCCGTATTTGGGGTTTGTTTTGTGGTGGTCAATATTGATTTTAGTATGAGCTTTGTCAAAGAGTTCTACTGCGTCTCCCATTCTGTCTTTGGCTGCGACATCCACACTTATGACTAAATCGTACACCAGTGATTTGTCGTAATTTTGTTTTGCATTACATACAAAAGGCAAATCTCTGTATGTATATGGAAGTTTTGATGCAATAAACATATCGGCGTGTTTTTTATACCGTTCTAATATTGCACCGTAGAGAGCACACATTGATCCGAGTGTATCGCCGTCAGGGTTAATATGTGATGTAATAAGTATCTTTGAAGCCCTTTTTATGTTATCATCAATATTAATACTGCTCATATTAGATTATATTATCACAAACAGGGTAAATGGAAAAAATATTATACACAAATTTTGAATCTGCTGATGAAATAATTGCTTCGCTCCTTGAAAACAAGGACATAAAGCGTGCTGTCACACGTTCAAATTTGTATGCATTCTGGAAAAAAATAGTTAAGCCAAAATACAAAGACAAATCCCGTCCGTGGGGAATGGGAGGTAACGGGCTTATGATAATTGCGTGCGAAAATTCTATTGTTGCACAGGAACTGGCTATGTCTAAGGCTCTTTTACTTGCAAAACTTGAACCGTACATGAAAACCCTTAAAATAAATGTAAAAGACTTGAAGTTTGACGTAAAGCGATGGCAGTCTGAGGAAGAATAAAATAAATTTCTGTTAATTTTTTTGATATTGCGCTACAATAGACCTATGGCGAAAGGGCAGATTTTTAAAATTCATTCAGATTTTTATTATGTGTATTCTGATGGCGTGCTGCATGAATGCAAGTTAAGAGAAATCTTAAAAAAACAGGGGATAAAACCCTTAGCGGGTGATTATGTTCTTTTTGAGAATAATGCCGTTACGGAAATACTGGATAGGAAAAACTATATACCACACCATAAAAAAACAAAAAAGCGATGATGTTTTAGTAAGAACTAAATTTTATAATGACAAATCTATTTCATTATATGATAGAGAGGATTATTTAACTAAAATTATTTCGGGAGAAATAAGAGGTGTGGTATGGGGATATTTATTAGTAAAAGAGAAGATTGGCGAGTTACGCTTTGATGAAAATACATCTTTTATGGAAGATACCCTTTTTATGTTTAAGTATATTGAAAATGTTTCCAAAATTTATGTATTAGATGAAATTTTGTATAAACAAACTGTCAATATCAATAGCTTGACTAAAAAAGGTAATGTTGAACGTAAGATAGAAGGTTATTTTTATTCAATAGAAAAAATAAAAGAAGAATTAAAAAAGAATGATATATATAATGATAATTTTCAAAAACTAATAGATTATAGAAAAGTAAAAATTTTCGAAGCAGAATTATCTCAAATACGAAGTATCAAATCGTTAAGAAAATTTTTAAAAAATAAAGATATTAAAAAATATATATTAGAAATCGAAAATATAAAAAAACGTTATAAATTTTTTTGGTTTTTATATAAAACTAACAATGAGATATTACTATATTTGTATGTATTAATTAGAAAATATTTAAAAAAGATAGTAAAAAGGAGTTAATATGAAAAAAATAGGAATTATTACTTTTCATAATGCACATAATTATGGAGCTATGTTACAAGCTTATGCGTTACAACAAAAACTACTAGAAAATAATAAAGTAGAAATTATTGATTTTAGAAATAGTTATATAGATAAAAATTATAAATTATTTAGAAGAAGTAGAAATACAGTTAATATGATTAAATTT
>CALUTH010000146.1 GCA_944323635.1 Candidatus Gastranaerophilales bacterium | reverse complement strand
TACAAAGGCCGTTGCCGCGGGAACCCTGCACCCGGAAAAAGAAACCGCCTGAACGTCTCTTGCCGGCAGGCTTCGTTGGTTTCCTCCGCAATAAAACATAATATTGACGGAAACTTTTCGCATAAGAAAATCAGCAAACAGTAATATCTTCATCAAACAAACTTTATACTTTTATTATTTCTAAACCATGAAGTATCATATTGACATTTTAAGTTACTTTTTTTGCAAAATATGTTATTATACACAGAATTTCAGGAAATATTAAAATGACCAAACTATACCACTACATAACCAAAGGAAACGCGGCTCTAACAGAAGGGATATTATCGTTTGCAAAAAATCCTAATGCCGATTTAAGTTATTACCACAAACGTACAGGCGGCGAAACAACCCACACCGGAATTGTCAAATGGATGGAAAATTGTTTTGAGGGACGCAGTCGTGCCATTCGCGGTTTTTCTGAGCCAATCCAATGGACTGAAAAAAGTATCAATATGTTCAAACTTTTTATTGAGAACGCAGACTTGTTTTCTATTGATTTAGATGCGTTACAAAAAGACGGTTTAATTGATGCCATCTATGTAAGTCCGGCAATACGACCAAATTTAGATAAAGACTTTCCGCAAGATGTTGATGAACGTTTGGTAAAATTGGCTTCAATTAACGATATTGACACTTCCCCGGTAGACTGGTCTGTTTGCGATGAAAAATTGGGCTTGCGTTTCTCCGTTGTCCCATACTATCTGATTGTCATCAAAGGCGGCATCATTCCGCCACAATACATTACTTTAGAATCAAAATAATCAAAAAGAAAATAAAATTCCAACCATCTTAATTGCTAAAAAAACAAAAAATTTTGTTTGAAGTAATCCGTGTACCAAAAGGAAAACAACCTTTTTGAGGATACCTAACGCAGACCTCGTTAAACCGTACAATCATCTTAATATCCTACACTTTTACTAAACAAAATACAAATTTATCTCCAGAACATACTGAAAAATTTTTACTTGCTTTTTCTTATCTACCGAATTTATAATGTATTTGTCAGAATTGATGGTCTGACTTAGGTGTGAGAACCTAATAACCACTAGCGTCTATGCGAAAGACGATATTTTCGCCTACCGGTTTTATTTGACTGGAAGGCGATAAAATACGCTTTTAAAGTCAATATATCGCACAATAACTAGTGGTATTGTTCTCAACTTCCAGTCGCCTCTCATCAAGGCGGCTAGTTAGTTATTGCGAGGTATATTATGAAATACAAAAATATTTTATCAGCCATAGCATTTGCAACAATACCTTTTGTTTCTTCTTGTTCGACAGCCAATTATAGCCTGAATGAAGAACAAATGACCGTTGCTAAGGCTCAAACAGAAATCAAAATCGGAATGCCATCCTCTGCTGTTGTTGAAGTTCTTGGTTCACCCAATATGGTAACCACAGATACAGAACGTCGAGAAACATGGGTTTATGATAAAGTTTCAACAAATATCCAATCTTCATCATCCAGTAGAGGTGTTTGGTTACTTTTATTTGCCGCAAAAGGAAAAGAAAGCCAAGCATCATCGAATCAAAGAACATTAACCATTATTGTAAAATTTGATAAAAACGGTTTAGTTCGGGATTTTGCTTATAGAACATCTACTTTTTAAGGACTAACGAATGAAAAGAATACTTATTTTATTCCTGTTAGTCGTTTTTATGACTTCAGGCTGTGTTTCGTATAAACATTATTACAAGTTGGATGGGCAATATTTGGCAAGACGTCAACTAGAAACAAGAGCTTATGATACCCAAGATGAAGAAGCTTTATTAGTTGCTTCAGCTCAGGTTTTGCAAGATTTAGGTTTCACTTTAGATGAAAGCGAAATAAAATTAGGATTGATTACAGCAAATAAAGACCGAGAAGCCGGCTCTGCCGGTCAAAAAGTAGGAATGATACTTCTTGCTGCTTTTGCCGGTACACAACCAGTGTATGATGTCCGTCAAAAAATTTATGTGACTTTAGTTTCTACGAAGAATCACAACAATGGCTACAATGTTAGAATAGAATTTGCTCGTGTAATATGGAATAATATGAATCAAGCACGAATTGAGAAGATTCAAGATGAAGAAATTTACAAAGATTTCTTTGATAAATTAAGCCAATCCGTTTTTCTAACAGCTAATAATATATAGAGGTAAAGATGAAAAAGATTTTATTATCAATCGCTATCATTTTAAGTTTATCTGCTTGTGCTTCAACTCATCAAGATGTTTTAGGAACTTCCCAATCTCAAGTACAAATGAGAAACTATCAGTCTCGTTCCTTTGATACCAATGATAAAGCTCTCGTTTTACGAGCTGTTGTTTCAACAATGCAGGATTTAGGTTTTATTATTGATAGGGCAGATGAAAAATTAGGAACAATCAGTGGAACATCATATACTCATGCTTCTAAAATGACCGTTTCTATCAGAGTTATCAATAATAAACAAATTGTTGTCAGAGCTAATGCTCAAGTCGGCTTACAAGCCATTGAAGAACCTATTGCTTATCAGAACTTCTTTAATGCATTAGGACAATCTTTATTTCTTGAAGCCCATGAAGTTGAATAAAGATAAATTTTAAAGTATATATAACTGCTGTATTTCAGATATAGCAGTTATTTTTTTCAAAAGATTATCCCGAAACCAGATAGGTTTCAAACCGCATTAACTGCTTATAAAACAAAGAATTTCATTTTAGATGGTCCGTGTAACAAGCGGGAAATGGCCTTTTTTATGGCATCTCACACGGACTCGATTAAGTGCTTGTTTTAAAAAGAAAAAAGACGCCTTTCAGCGCCTTTATCTTAACTGGCAGGGGATATAGGATAATATACGGACTATCTATTATATCCCTTTTGTTGCAATATATAATAATTTTGCATATTATTCCCCTTTTCCGGCGTAACCGGTTCATTAATTACACCGCTGATTTGCGCCTCGGCAATTTTATCTGCAACAACAACTCCAGATACTTCCTTTTTTTTATTTTTGAGATATTCACTTCTTTTTTTAATATCCTGTTTTTTTCGATCTGGTTTTCTAAATGCTTCAGATGCTTTTCCTGCTGATATTGCTGGAGCAATACCTCTCAATTGCATTAACTGATTAGCTTTGTTATTACCTTTCCTGCTAAAAGTACCATTCTTTGCATACTCGACTACTGAATCAAAATTTTCTTTTTTTTTTTTTTTTAATGTTTAATATAATTTTTTTACTTGTTCTATATCCATTGCTTC
>CALUTH010000145.1 GCA_944323635.1 Candidatus Gastranaerophilales bacterium | reverse complement strand
AAAAGGACTTGCAGGCGCTGATTTTCTGGCGGAAGTACAGGGCGAACAGGACGGGTATTTAAAGGTTCTTGTAAAAAACAAATTCTATAAAAATACCGGCGTAGAAATGCTGACACCGGATGAACAATTTGTAACTCAAGCGGTAGAAATTATCGACCCGATAAAAAACGAATCTTTGGAGTTTGCAAACACTAATCAAGAACTTTTAATCAAGTTTTCACCCTCTCCCGCGAATTGGGAATACGGACTTGTAAGAACCGTCGGAATAAAAAGGGCAGAGGGGTAAGGCGGAAGTATGTTTCTTAAACCTGATTATAATTTAAAAGATATTTATGAAATTGATTTTGAAGAACTAAAATCAAAGGGAATAAAAGCACTGCTTTTCGACCTTGACAGTACTATTATGAAATCAAAATCCGCAGAGTATTCAGCAAAGACAAGAGAATGGCTTTCAAAAATTGAACGGGAGTTTGTAATTGCTGTTATCTCCAATAACTTTAGCGAAGAATATATAGAAAAAGTCCGTTCGATTTCCACATTTGATGTAATCGGCGCGGCAAGAAAACCCGATCCTGCAATACTTCTTGAGTATCTGGCTAATGCCCGAATAAAGCCTTCAGAAGCCGTAATGGTCGGAGACAGACCGCTTACAGATATTCTTGCCGGCAAACGTGCGGGATGTATGACGATTTTAGTCGATTCCATCAACGCGGAACACGAAAACCTACCCACACGTTTTGTACGCAGGCTTGAAAGACTAAGCATTAAAAAATAAACAATTATGATTTAAGCGCTTCCGCCGCCATCCCTATTGACATTGATATTACGTCATTGTAATCCTGTCCCGTAAATCCGCGGGCGGTTTTACGTGCATTGTTACCAGCCTGATACGCCTCTTTTTCCTGTTCAAGAGAGTATGCGGTCATTTCCATGATTTTACTTCTGAACGCCTCTATTCCGCCTGTTTCATTAATAACCTGCAATGCAAACGGGTCTCTTGCAACCTGAGTATTTTTCATTAACTCATCAATAAAAACAATAAACCCTGATTTTATAAAGTTATTAAACTCCTTTTGATTTTTGCAGCCGGACATTTCAATGATTTTTTCTTCATCAATATCATCCATCGGAGAACTTACAAAATTGTTATAATCATCAATTGTGTGCATTTCTATCTGTTTTTCACGCGCTATTTCCACCAGCATTTTTTGTACAAACACGTCAGACATCATATTTGCGACATTTTGCTGGAAGAAATTATAAAAATGCCCTTCTTTAGTATTTTTGTACTGCTCCCGAATTTCTTTGTCATTAGCAAATTGCATTGCATGCGTTATTTCATGGGTTAATTTATCGATAAACTCCAGTTTTGAATACTCATTGTCATATTCAACCTGCGGAATATATATTTCAAGTTTTTGCAGGACGCCGTTTTTGTCAAATGACGGTCTTGTAGCTGCTGCCACCCTTTTTTTATTATTAAGCCCGAATTCCGTATAATCATCCATTGAAACAATTTTTACATCAACATTCGGAAGATATTTAGTCACCGCCTGCTGCACCCTTTGCGGCGTTACCTGTTTATTTTCTACCATGCGTATAAGTTCATTGCTAAAAATCTTAGCCTTTGTATCTATCGGTACATTATCAACCGGCTCACGCACAAAAACATCAGGCTCATCCTTGTACCAGATTTTTCCCCTGTTGGATGTGAAGTTTATTGTATTGAGCCGTAAATTATATATAGATTTGCTATAGTTGTTATTATATATTTCTGACGACATAACACCCCTATTGATATATTATAAAAGTTGTTTTACTAAAAAAAATTGACCACTAACGGTATGGATAGTTTAAAAATTGTTACAAATATTAATACTAATACTCAAAATTTCCGGAAATAAAATTGTCTATAATGTCCTTTAAATGTCCCTTGTTCTCTGTATATAACACCAGACCGTGCCTTGCATAAATCCTTTTTGCATGTTTATCTGCTTCCCCGCAAATCAACGCCTCTACGCTTTTGTCCGCCAGAAACGGTGCTATTACATGATGACCTGCATTAATTGTTCTGATTAACTCTGAATTTTTAATGTCACCTCCTTCTATTTCGTAAACGCGATAGAGTTCAGCATCCTCAAGCCGTTCTTTTACTTTTTCATCTTCATCACACGCAACAGCTATCTTCATTTTACTGATCCGATTCCTTGTTATTCTTTAATAATTTCTCAAAATCAGATGGCTTAATACTCTGGATAAAGTCTTTGAATTCCTGAGCCTCTTCCTCATCCTTTTGAGCATCCGTAGACACGGAACCGTCCATCAGGACATTTGCTGTTACATAAATCGGTGCATCCATTCTCATCGCAACGGCGATTGCATCACTCGGACGCGCATCTATTTCGATTTCTTCACCATCTCTTACAAGGTATAGAGTTGCATAATATGTTTCTTTTTCAACATTATTAATCTCTATCCTGTCAAGAGTACATCCTGTTTTCTCAATTATTGAACATATCAGGTCATGAGTCATAGGACGTACAACACCGAGATTTTCTATTTTTCTGATAATTGCGCTTGCCTCCGCCGAGCCAATCCAGATAGGAAGCGCCTTTCTGTTTTCCAAATCGTGCAGCACAACTATCGGAGAACCTGTCCTTGTATCAAGAGCTATGCCCATTACCTTCATTTCAATCATTGATCTCACCCTTTACCATGTCTTCTATTTCTATTATAGCACGCTTTTTAAGTTTTTCATCCGTAAATTTAATTAAATTTGCGGAAATTATTGCAGTAATCGGAACACACAGTAATAGCGCAATACTGCCGATTATTGCGGAAGAAATTTCTGTTACAACAGCATTTAAGTTAAAGAATTTATAAGCATCAATTCCGCCGGCAAGCAGCAGCAGCGGCAGGGCTCCGCCCATATAAACGAGAATTAAAGTATTTGCCATTGTTCCTATAATATCCCGTCCGACGTTCATGCCGGCATCAAACAGTTCTTTTACGGTCTGAGATTTATTAGTCTGGTAAATCTCATTTACCGTACTTGCAATAGACATTGCAATATCCATTACAGCCCCGAGGGCAGCAATAATAATGACGGATGCAGTAATTGAAGTAAAATCCAATTCCGGATGCGACGCATACAAATATAGCGTTGTTTCGTCGCTAAAACCTGTAAGTTTAGCAAATTTAATTGTTAAAAGAGACGCAGCCCCCGCAACAATCAGCGACAAAACCGTTCCCGCGGTTGCAGAGGTACTCTTGCTGTTAATGCCGCCAACC
>CALUTH010000144.1 GCA_944323635.1 Candidatus Gastranaerophilales bacterium | reverse complement strand
AAAAGAACTCAAAAGGGAGAAAATCTTCTCTACCATTACTTTTTCATAGTTTAAGAAGTCGCTCAAATTTCTAAATTCATTAGAAAATATTGTTTTAAGCAGCAAATAATTCAAAACGTTATTAAGATGTGTCTGCGCCGAGTCTCTTGTAATAATCTGGTGCTGCAGATTTTCTTTGTATTCCTGCTCTACAGGATAACGTTTAATTACGGACATAACATGCCCGTAGAGTTCTTCAAAGTCTATACTTTTAGACAAAAATAGCTGTGCGCCTGATTTTTTCCCCCAGAACTTATCAATTTTCTTATCCAAAATAGTCAGAAGAATTATGGGAATTTTCTTTGTATCATCCGTATTCTTAAGCATTCTGCACAGCTGATACCCGTTAATATTAGGCATAACAACATCCGCAATAATCAAGTCAGGATGCGCCTCATACACCTTCTGATACCCTTCAATACCGTCTATTGCAGTAACAACTTCAAGCCCTTTGCTCTCCAGCTTGTCTTTTAAGAACTTTAACTGTGTCTCACTATCCTCAATTACTAAAATTCTGGGTGACATTTTGACCTTCCAATTTTACGATTTTTATTATACAATTATTTTATAATAAATTGGAAGAAAAAACCATACTTTGGGGGGCATAACGTGAGAATATCATTAAAATCAGTTTTAGAAAAAAGACTTGTAAGCAAGTTCATTATGGATTTTGCTATATTTGCGGTAATATGTCTGCTGTTTAGCGGATTTATGATAAAACACAATGTAGAAGCGTATGACATTATTGTATGTATTTTAATGTGCCTGTTATTTTTTGTCGTTGCAGAAGTTTTTGCCAACAGATGGTTTGCCGCAAAACTGAACAAAAGCCTTGGTAAACAGGCAGGAGCAATGTCTGATGTTATGGTCGAAGTTCTTACAGGACTGGATAACGAACGAAATGCAATAAATTCTTGCATTAACGGACTGCAAACAGGGATGGGAACTATTGATAAAATGAAATCCTATCTGGAGCAAATTGCAGCCACCTCGCAAACTGCCGAAAAGTGTACAACCCAATCCCTTACAGTTTCGCAGAAAGAATATGATTTTATAAATGCCAATATAGAAAAAATGGTAGTTTTAAGACAAAAAATACAAATGATTGCAGAACTTGTACTTGAATTATCGGAACACACACAACAAATAGGCAGCACCATAGGCGTTGTAGAAGATATTGCCGAACAAACGAATATGCTTGCACTTAATGCAGCGGTAGAAGCAGCAAGGGCAGGAGAACACGGTAAAGGCTTCGCAGTTGTTGCCGGCGAAATAAGAAAACTCGCAGATGAATCCAAACAAGCTATTACTAAAATAACATCGCTGACGAGCAATATCCAATATGCAACAAATTCAACAGTTATGGCAACTGAAGAAGGTTCAAAAGAAATTGAAGCGGTTTTAAAAGAAATAAATTCAATAAGTTCAAATTCAGAAAAACTGGTTCATCTGGTAAGCGAAATTCAAACCTCGTTTGATACAATTAATTCAAATTCAAAAAAACAAGATGAATTGCTAAATAAACTTGCCCAATCACTGGAAGACGCTCAAAGCGGCTCCTCCGGCATAATAAAAACACTTGACACCAGTACAAACAAACTTGCTGAAATAAATAATATTTCAAATGATTTAAAAAATTCTGTAACAGAGGAATAGATTTTGGAATACTCGGATAAAGAGCTTAAAGAACTATTTGAGGTTTTTCAAACTGAAACCGATGAATTAATACAATCTCTTTTTGAAAAACTTTCTCAATTAGAAAATAATCTTGATGACAAAGAGCTTTTAATAGATATATTCCGTGATATACACGGGCTAAAAGGTGCCGTAAGGATGATAGGTTTTGAAAATATACAAAATCTTATCCACCTTGTAGAAGATATTATTAGCGGGGTAAGGGATAATCTTATTCCCATAAATACTAACATTGTCCTTGATATAAACGGTACAATTGAACTTGTTGCAGAATATATAAAAGAGTCCATTGCTCGAAAAAAAGAATACATAGACGTACGTTACAATGAATTAACTGAAAAGCTGCAAAAAATTAATCAAACACAATTATTACATTTTGACATTAACGACGAAACACCGTCCGTTCAAAGTACAAATACGTTTAATGATGAGGAAACCAAGTTTGATGCAATAATGCCGGCTTCAGTACAGGATCATATTAATTCACTTTTTGCAAAAGCCTTTGAAATTCTTGATGCAATAGTTCCGGAAGTAGTATCAGAAGAAATACGTGATTTATTTCTCATTATTGATGAATTATACAACAGTTTTCAAGGAAAAGAATTTTATGAAGTAAAAGCCCCGCTTGAAAATATCAAGGTCAAACTGGAATTTGTACAGAGCAGTTCCTGCGAGCTTACAATCAGTGAAATTCTTGAAATAAGAAACAATCTAGGAATTGCAACATCCAAATACACTTCGTTCTGCATGGACAGCCAGAACGTTGTATCGTTTCCGGAAATTGCAGAGAAAATTTATTCCCTCCAAAACAATAATATTTACATCTCTGAAATTATTGATGAATTAAACCAGATAAAATCCATCAACACTGACCAAACAGTCACTGAAATAATTTCTATAGTAATTGATATTCTGAACTTTATTAAAGACAACGACATTTCTCTTGAAGAGCAAATGGTAATGACTCTGAAAAACAGTATAGAAAGCTGTGCAACATCTGATGAGAACGTAGATGTAGAACTAATCCTGCAGCAATTAGAGATTACAAAACAGCTTCTGGAACTGGATTATAAAAAAGATATAGGAATTATTGAGACAAAGGGGTTTTCTGCAAAATCACAAACAAGTAATACTAACGCCGGAAACAGTAATGAAATTAAAAATCTCCATGTCAACTCCGCAAAGCTAGATATGTTAATTAACCAGCTTGGAGAACTAATTATAACCAAAATAAAAACCGAAAAACACCTTGATAAGATAGATTCAATCCGTTCATCAAGCGAATTATGGCAAAAAGATTTAATTAAAGCTATCAATCACTTAAAGTACTACCATAGAAAGTACCTGCAGGTAAATACAGTTGACCAATTTTCCGTAAATTTTGTAAAGCAGATATTTATGCTGTTGTCAGAAGTTTCACAAAATCTCTCCAAAACGATTTATGATTTAACCTCTCTTTCACGTGTCACAAAAGAAGATGATATGAAAATGCGCCTTATCATCGACGAAATGGAATCAATGGTTAAAAATATCCGTGTACTGCCAATTTCAACGGTACTGCACTCATTTTCCAGAATGGTCAGAGATATTGCAAACGAAAAAAATAAACAAATAGAATTTGTTATAGAAGATAACGATACAAGCGCGGATAAAAAAATCGTAGA
>CALUTH010000143.1 GCA_944323635.1 Candidatus Gastranaerophilales bacterium | reverse complement strand
AAGCATGAAATAGATAACGCAAAAATTCAGGTTGATTATGTAGAAAGCCAGATTGGAACACTCAGGCTGGATATTTTCTGTCAGGTTCAGGATGCGTATATTACCGCCGTTCAGTTAGAAAAGCAAATCCCGCTGATGGAAGTTAAAGTTCGTCAGGCGTTAGAAAACCTTGAACTTTCCGAAGGGCGTTATGAAGTCGGGATAAGTGATTTTATTGAACTTCAAAATGCAAAAGTTAATTATAATAATGCTTGTAATGAGTATGTAACACTTGTGTATAATTACAATTTAGCAAGGGCAGACCTTAAAAAAAAAATGTGTATGCACCATTATGACTGCGAAAGCATAAAAGAAAAAGAAGCAAAAAATTTAAACAAAGGAAAAAATAAATGAAGAAAAAATTATTCCTTATCTTAATATTAACAATAATAATTTTGATAACAGGTATTTGTATAATAAAATCCAATAAGTCTGATACAAGTTACAGACTGCAGGCGGCTAAAAAGCGCGATATTACACAGGTGGTTGAAGCATCTGGAACAATAAATCCTGTTAATACGGTGAGTGTTGGTTCAACAGTATCAGGATTAATCAGTGGACTATATGCAGACTTCAACTCCGTTGTAAAAAAGGGACAGTTACTTGCAGAGATTGACCCGCGTACTTTTCAAGCAACGGTAGATCAAAATCAGGCTTCACTATATAATGCAAAAGCAACATTGCTGGAGAGGGAAGCAAAACTGGAACTTGATAAAAAGATGTATGACCGGTATAAAAAACTTTATGAAAAACAGTACGTTCCTTTGTCAGAAGTTGACCAAGCAGAGAGCGATTACAAAGCGTCATTGGCACAGGTGGCTGCAGCAAAATACCAGATTAAAAGAGCGGAAGCAGAGTATAACAGCTCTCTTGTCAATCTCGGGTATACTAAAATAACCGCGCCTGTTGACGGTATTATTATAAGCCGTGATATAGATATGGGACAGCCGGTTGCCGCAACTCTTAATGCGCCGGAACTTTTTACAATTGCGCAGGACATTGAGAAAATGCAAATAGAAGTCGCGGTATCGGAGGCTGATATAGGCAAAGTTAAAGAAGGACAAAAAGCAAAATACGTGTTGGACGGTTACCCGAATGATGTCTTTTACGGGGTTGTAACGCAGGTTAGAATTGACTCTACCACGACTTCTAACGTTGTAACATATACGGTTATTGTAAGTGTTGATAACAGCGACTTGAAAATAAAACCGGGAATGACCGCAAATGTTTCAATAATTGTATCAGAAAGCAAAGATGTACTTGCAGTTCCTAACTTTGCACTCAAATTTTCTCCGCCAGAGAATACGCAGCGTTATGAAAAACAAGGGCTCTGGGTTCAGGAGAAAGGCAAACTTGTAAGAAAAGAAGTTGTAACAGGTGCAAGTGATGATACATTTACAGAAATTGTATCAGGTATTAAAGAAGGCGATCTGGTTGCTACCGGAAGCGGAAGTACAGTAAGAAATAACAAAAATAGCGGAAGACCGCCGAGGATGTTTTAGAAAATGCCGTTAATAGAAGTAGAACACGCAATAAAAACTTATAAAATGGGTGAAGAATCGTTAAATGCGCTTAATGATGTTTCGCTTTCCATTGATGAAGGCGAGTTTGTTGCGATTATGGGAACCTCCGGCTCCGGTAAATCAACTTTTATGAATATGCTGGGCACCTTGGACAAACCTACTTCCGGCAAATACCACCTTGACGGTGTTGATGTTTTTAAATTGTCGCCCGATGAATTAAGCACCATCAGAAATCTTAAACTCGGGTTTGTGTTTCAAGGGTTTAACCTTATTTCAAGAACGACTGCAATTGATAATGTAGAACTCCCTATGATTTATAAAGGAATTCCTGAAGCCGAGAGACACAAACGTGCAAAAGAAGCCCTGAAAATTGTGGGGCTTGAAAACAGAGAGTTTCACCTACCGAACCAGATGTCCGGCGGGCAGCAGCAGAGAGTTGCAATTGCGCGTGCTATCGTAAATGATGCCCCGCTTATACTTGCCGATGAGCCGACAGGAAACCTTGATACACGTACTAGTATAGAGGTTATGAATTTCTTTGTAAAATTGAACGAAGAAATGAAAAAGACAATCGTTCTTGTAACGCACGAAAACGATATAGCAGAGTATTGCCGCAGGATTGTGACCTTTAAAGACGGCAAAATTATTTCTGATATTCCAAATACGCCGAAGAGGGTAGCGTTATGATAGATTTTAAATCGATTGTTAAAATGGCTTTAATATCACTGAAAGTAAACAAATTACGTTCAGGCTTGACGAGTCTCGGTATAATTATCGGTGTAAGTGCAGTTATCATAATGCTTGCAGTAGGTACAGGAACGAGTACAAAGATTACTAAAGATATGGAAGCCATGGGAAGTAATATGCTGACCATACGTTCTTCCGCGGCAAAATCAGGCGGGGTAAGCCAGGGCTCGGGCTCCCGTCCGACTTTGACTATAAAAGATGCTGATGCAATAAGAAAAAATGCAACCGGTGTAATTGCGGTTGCGCCGGTTCTAAGCGGAACACAGCAGGTTACATACGGAAATCAGAACTGGTCAACGACCGTTTACGGTACAAATTCCGCATACTTATATATAAAAAGTTATGAAATTGATTTTGGCAGGAAATTTATAAAAGAGGATATTCAAAACAGTGCAAAATCCGCTATACTCGGTTCAACCGTTGCATCAGAATTATTCGGAGACTTAAATCCCATAAATAAAATCATTAGAATCGGCGGAATACCGTTTAAAGTCGTCGGTGTTCTAAAAACTAAAGGACAGTCCGGACCTATGGATAATGATGATTTAATCTTTATACCTATTACAACCGCGCAAAAAAAAGTTTTCGGGACGGACTTCCCCGGAATGGTCAAAATGATTATGGTTAAAACGCGTGATGCGGAGGACATGGATCAGGCAGAAAGTGACATAGCCGAAATTTTACGAATGCGGCACCATATAACGAAATACCAGACGGATGATTTTGATATAAGAAATTCTGCCGATTTTCAGGAACGATTGAAATCCTCAGCGCAGACCTTTGCGGTTTTGCTTTTCTCTATTGCGTCTGTATCATTGATTGTCGGCGGTATCGGGATTATGAATATTATGCTTGTTTCGGTTACCGAGAGGACAAAAGAAATAGGCATCCGGATGGCAATAGGCGCAAAAGCTTCTGATATAAGGCTTCAGTTCTTGATAGAATCATTTATACTCTCTATTTTTGGCGGTATAGTCGGGGTTATAGTCGGAATAATCGGCGCAAAACTCGTTGATGTATTTTCTAATATGACAATAGTAATTTCAATGTTCTCAATAGTTTTATCCCTCGGGTTTTCAGGATTTATAGGTATAGCGTTCGGCTACTATCCGGCATACAAAGCATCGCTGCTTAATCCGATTGACGCGCTAAGGTATGAGTAAAAAGTTTATG
>CALUTH010000142.1 GCA_944323635.1 Candidatus Gastranaerophilales bacterium | reverse complement strand
TTAAACCCTACCTTGAAAAAATGACTCGTTCAGAAATCCTTGCGTCAATGGCAGGAAGTATGGCGTGCATATCGGGCGCAATGATGCCAATCTATATAGGAATGGGAATTCCGGCGCCGTATATTCTTGCGTCATCTCTTATGGCAGCGCCCGGCGCAATGATAATATCAAAAATCGTTTATCCGGAAACCGGCACACCTTTAACTAAAGACGCTATCAGAATAAGCAAACGCAGAACGCACATCAATGTTTTTGATGCTATTTCGAGCGGCGCGTCAGAAGGTATGAAAGTAGCAATAAGCGTTACTGCAATGATTCTTGCGCTTGTTGCGCTCGTTGCTATGATTGACTATATTTTAGGCGGTATCGGGTTATTTATTTACAAAATCTTCCACCTTTCAGCGCCTGTTCTTGGATTTGACTTTCAGCACCTGTCATTAAATATGATTCTCGGTAAAATATTTGCAATATTTGCATGGATTATAGGAACACCGATAAGTGAATGCTCAACAGTAGGCGCGCTTATGGGAACGAAAATCGTGTTAAACGAAATGGTTGCTTTCGTTGACTTAACCCATATTGCAGACACGCTGTCGCCCAAAAGCTTTATGCTGGCAAGTTTTGCATTATGCAGTTTCGGTAATTTCGGTTCTATCGCAATTCAAATAGGCGGTATCGGAGAGTTAGCCCCTAATCAAAGAAAAAATCTTGCAAGACTGGCTCTAAGAGCGCTTATCTGCGGGACTCTCACCTGTTACATGTCTGCGGCTATTGTCGGAGTTTTAATCAAATTTTAGGGGGTAAAGGGGCAGTAAAAAGAAGAGTTACGCCGGCTCATTCCGAAATTACAATTGTAGCCGATAATTTTTTTATGCTAAAATCGGTTTATGAAAATCGGAGCTGTTTACAACAAATACATTAATAATACTCAGGAAATTATCCATATTCTTGAAACAGGATTAAAAAGCTGCAATGCAGAGTATACAATATCGGACTCGGAGAATTTAAGTAAAGATGTTGACTTTGTATTTGCTATAGGCGGAGACGGTACTATCCTCAATGTTGCAAAATTCTATGCGGCTCTCGGTATTCCCGTTATGGGTGTAAATATCGGCAGGCTCGGTTTTTTATCCCAAACCGATTTATACATGTTTTCTCTTATTCTGAAAGATGTTACGGAAGGCAAGTATAAAATTGAAAAAAGAATCGGACTTGAATGCAACGGATACACGGCGTTAAACGATTTTGTAATAAAAAGCTGCCAGAGTACAAGGGCTGCAAAGTTTGAACTTGAAATTAACGGTGCGGCTGTCTGCGAATACATTTCAGACGGGTTAATAATCTCTACCCCGACCGGCTCCACGGCGTATTGCCTGTCTGCCGGAGGTCCAATTCTTGCTCCGACGGTAGAAGCGTTCACAATAGTTCCGATATGCCCGCACACGCTTACCGCACGTCCGCTTGTTATTCCGGATAACGAAATACTAACAGTACGTTCAAATGACTGCCCGCTCTCCGTTGCAGCTGACGGTTCGGATTTAAAAATAAACTCAAATACCGTAACCATCAAGAAATCAGAGTGCAAAATAAAGCTTGCCTTCCTCAATGACAACAATTTCTACAATGTTTTACGCGAAAAACTTTTCTGGGGAATAGCACCAGCGTCACAAATTGGTGAAAAACATTAACGAAACTGTATAATTCTGGTATAATAATTGGTATGAAACGCGGATTTCGAATACTGCTATTTATAATAGTTTTGATTCTTCTTGCCGTTGCCTGTTTTTTCGGCTGGGGCTTTATTGAAGAGCAGTTTCACCATGCGCAGGGCGTTTATTATATTTACAAAGGGGATAAAGCTTATTTTAAAAATAATATGAAAAAGACCCTTTACTACTATAAAAAAGGGCTTGAACTTTATCCTGAGCATTATGAGGCATGGTTTAACCTCGGCAATATTTACGCAGTACACGAAGACTATTTTGCGGCAATCGAAGCCTATGAGCAGGCTATAAAAAACAACCCAAAATACATTCTTGCAAGAATGAACCTCGGAATAGTCTACTCGGAAGACTTAGGGGACTTTGATTCCGCAATAGAACAGTACGACGCAATAATCAAAAATAAATACAGGACTTTATATATACCAAAAGTATACAACAACAAAAAAAGTACCAAAGAAAACATCGGCGTCGCTTACTATAACAGAGGGCTGGCTTTCCGGCTGAAATCGATTTACCTCCCTGATGAAAAGCGACACCTCGCCGGAGAATTTGTTGAAAAAGCAATCGAATCCTACAAAAAAGCACAAAAATACCTGAAAAAAGATTATGCAAACAGTTACAACATGGGCCTTGCATATCACGTTAACGGAGACTACAAAAACGCCGCAATAAATTACTGCAAAGCAATTGAATACTCTCCGATGAGTTTTGAAGCGCATTACAATCTTGCCGTACTTTTAAGGCAATTACACTTCTACAAAGAATCCTTAGACGAGTTTCAAAAAGCAGCCCTGATAATCTCAGAAGACCCGAACGCGACAAATCAGGCAGTGTACGTATTTAACTTACTTAATGAAGCAACAAGGCTTTTAATATTCAGCGAAGAAAATGTTATACAACATTTAACGGATGAGCCGATGTATTCATACAGTTACACTTACGTAGGCGGCAAACTCGTTCCGACCGAAGAACTGGACAAGGTTATCTTAAACAACTTCAAAAAGTGTGCAGGCGGTGTTATATTTTTGGAGGAAGATAATGATTAACCATATAAAATTTTTAGAAAATATAACAGGAATAATTAACTCAGATAAATCCCTAAACGAAATTGAAACAAATATAAAAAACGAGTTCGTGATATACGGAGAATTAGAAAAGCTGCACATTTTTCTATTAGACAACAATACAAAAGTTCTCAGAGACTGTTTTTCAGGCATGAAGCCGCTGCAGGAAATCTACGAGGACGAAACAGCGGTTGAATACAACAACATGATTGACGAATTCTGGTTTAATGATTTTATTATTAACCAAAAAGCCTACAAACTCCCGCAAAACATTGAAGAAATAGGAATAAAGATAAAAAGGCTTGCTTTCCCTATTTATAAAGGCGATGATATTTGCGGGATTATAGAAATTATTTTCAAAACCGAAACACAAATTATGCTATCTCTCCTGCATGTTATGAAAATATTTTCTTCAATCATTGCACTAAAAATCCAGAATACGGTTCTTGATGAAAAAATGCATACAAACGTAGAGTTTTACGACTCAATGAAGAGTATCGCTAAAATTATTGAGACCCAGTATGAATTAACTTACATTATTCCGCTAATCGGGGAAATGCTGGACAGGTTTATCGAAGACCACCTCATTTATATTTTCCTGCGCCACAATGACAAATTTGATTTAATCTGGCCCAAATCCTGCAACGATGAAAGAGCAAAAGTATTAATGCAGCAGCTTGACAGCGAATCAACGTACCTTTTATCCGACGACGGGAAACTCGGAGCATTCGCAATGACAACAGAAAACAACCTTTTAGG
>CALUTH010000141.1 GCA_944323635.1 Candidatus Gastranaerophilales bacterium | reverse complement strand
AACTGGAGACCGAACAGAACGCGATAAATGAAATGCTGGATGCCTATCGTTCAATGATAGATGATAACGTTGAACGAACATTTGACGTATTCTCGTAAAGTGCATAACTCTCCGCACCTCTGATTTGTGCTGCGGTAATCCTTTTTGTAATGCAATATTTCAGGATATTGCGGAATAATTTATTATTTCGTTGTTAAAATTAAGACAACACATAATTAATATATTATACAAAAATATTTTGTACTTTTGTTAAGATAATAGTTATTTGGGCTATAGTAATTTTGATTTATGGTGCTATACTGGATAATGTACTTTTATTTATAAAGATAAAATTGGGAAATTATATGCAAAAAAAGACATTGATGATTGATTTGGATGGAGTTCTGAACACTTATAAAGGGTTGTATGAAGAAAATCATATTTCCCCGATTAGAGAAGGTGCGGTTGAGTTTCTTGAAAAACTGTCGAAAAACTTTTTACTGGTTTTATTTACCTCAAGGGATATGGAACTTGCACATAAGTGGACTAGCGAACATAAAGTTGAAAAATATTTCTCTAAAATAACCAACATTAAAGAGCCGTCCTACCTTATTATTGATGACCGGTGTGTAAGATTTAACGGTGATTTTGATGCGGTTATTGAGGATATTCGCAGTTTCAAAGTCTGGTACAGGGATTAGTAATCCATATCAAGTTCGGGATTGCGTCTGAACCAGGTTAACTGTCTTTTGGCATAACGCCTTGTATTTTGCTTGATTTTTTCAACTGCTTCGTCAAGAGAGAGCTCCCCGTCTAAATACTGTAAAATCTCACAGTACCCTATAGTGTTTATAAAATTCTTAATCCTGCCGTGTTTTTTTAACAGTGCTTTTGTCTCATCAATCAATCCCCGTTCAAGCATTTTGTCTACACGTTTGTTAATTCTTTCGTACAGTTCTTCTCTGGAACTTACATGCGGGGAAATCCATTCAACATCGTACTCGGTGTCCTTCTTGCCCGCTGCCTGATAAAACGGTTTGTTCAGCGTGCGTATAATTTCAAGCACCCTTACAATCCGGATTTTATTATTGATGTGTACTTTTTCTGCTGTTATCGGGTCTTTTGACTTTAGTTCGTCGTATAAAATCTCGACCGGCGTATTTTCTAATTCAGCCCGTAATTCGGGATTAGGCGGAATTAACGGAAGGTCAAAGTCTTCCAGTAAAATCCTGAAATACAGCCCCGTCCCGCCGCATACAATCGGGGTTTTTCCGCGGCTGATAATATCTTCAATGACGGGTTTTGCGTCGCGGTAAAAATCACCTGCAGAGTAATCAATTTCCGGCTCAACAATATCTATTAAGTAGTGCGGTATCCCTTCCCGTTCTTCTGTTGTCGGTTTTGCTGCCGCTATATCAAAACCTTTGTAAACAAGACGTGAATCTGCGGATATGATTTCTCCGTTTCTTTCATGTGCAAGTTTTACTGCTAATGCGGTTTTCCCGCTTGCGGTCGGTCCTGCTACCGCTATGACATGTGGTTTTTCCATACATTCCCTTTTTTGTATTTTTGGATTTTTGTTTTGGTTGATTTAGATATTATACTATAGGAGTTTGTCTTTACAAAGTATGTTAAGTTTTGACTGCGTTGGGCTTGTGTAGTAAGAGTGCCGGCTGATTCTTTATACCATTTCTCTGAGTTTTTTAAGCTGGTCGCGGATTTCTGCAGCACGCTCAAAATCAAGGATTTTAGCACATTTGTGCATATCTTTTTCCAGTTTTGTGATGAGTTTTGAAAGGTCTTTCTTCTCTACCCCCATTTCGACCATTTCTTCGGCAACAATGTCTTCCAGATTGCGGTAACTTTCGACAAGCGAAAGGAGGTTGTTTTCAATCGGTTTCTTGATTGTTTGCGGGATAATTCCGTGCTCCTGATTGTATGCAAGCTGAATTTCGCGGCGTCGGTTGGTTTCGTCAATGGCTGCTTTCATTGAATCTGTTATACGGTCAGCGTACATTATTACTTCGCCGCAAACGTTTCTTGCTGCACGCCCGATGGTTTGTACAAGACTTGTTTCAGAGCGCAGAAAACCCTCTTTGTCCGCGTCCATAATTGCGACAAGCGAAACTTCCGGAATATCAAGCCCTTCTCTTAAGAGGTTTACGCCGATTAATACATCAAACTCTCCAAGCCTCAGGTCGCGCAGAATTTCTACACGTTCGATTGACTGAATTCCGCTGTGGAGATACCTCACACGTATACCTGCCTGTACAAAGTAGTCGCACAAATCCTCCGCCATTCGTTTGGTTAATGTTGTGATAAGCACGCGTTCTGATTTTTTTGCGCGGACATTGATTTCTTTTATCAAGTCTTCAATCTGGGTTTCAATCGGACGTACGGAAATTTTGGGGTCAACAAGCCCTGTAGGCCGGATGATTTGCTCTACAAGCTGCGAAGAGGTTTCTTTTTCAAACTCTGCAGGCGTTGCGGAAATATAGATTTTTTGATGAACTTTTGCAAAAAATTCTTCTTCCTTGAGCGGACGGTTGTCTTTTGCGCAGGGGAGACGGAAACCGTAATTTACTAGTGTGTCTTTTCGTGATTGGTCGCCGAAATACATTCCTCTAAGCTGCGGGAGCGTAACGTGGGATTCGTCAACTACGGTGAGAAAATCTCCTCTGAAATAGTCTAAAAGCGTTGCAGGAGCACTGCCGGGCGGACGGCGTTCAAGGATACGCGAGTAGTTTTCAATTCCTGAGCAGTAACCCATTTCTTTAATCATTTCTATATCGTATTTTACACGCTGCTCCAGACGCGCGGCTTCAAGAATTTTGTTTTCGCTGTTGAGTTCCGCAAGGCGGTTTTTTAGTTCCATACGGATTAACTTTATTGTTTCTTCCTCGTTTTCGTCGGAAGTTATGTAGTGAACTGCGGGGTAGATGACGACACTTTGCGGCGAGTCGAGGATTTCGCCGGTTACGTTGTCTATTTTTACTATGCGTTCTATTTCGTCGCCGAAGAAGTAAATCCGCGTGATAGTTTTTTCATAAGAGGGCATAATTTCAACAATATCACCGCGTGCGCGGAAGGTTGAACGCTCTAATTCCAGATCATTACGGCTGTACTGGATACTTACAAGATATTTTAAAAGTTCGTTGCGCTCCATTTCGTCGCCGACATTAATGGTTTTTGCGCCTCTGAAATAGTTTTCCGGCAGACCTAAACCGTAAATACAGCTGACGGAGGCGACTATTATTACATCATCGCGTTCATAGAGGCTGCGGGTGGTGTTGTGGCGCAGACGGTCGATTTCGTCGTTGATACTTGCGGATTTTTCGATGTAGGTGTCTGTGCGCGGGATGTAGGCTTCCGGCTGGTAGTAGTCGTAATAACTTATGAAATATTCTACCGCGTTTTCCGGGAAGAGTTCTTTAAACTCGTTGTAGAGCTGTGCCGCAAGCGTTTTGTTATGCGCAATTATTAAAGTCGGCTTTTGTATTTGTTCAATTACGTTTGCGATGGTAAAAGATTTGCCGGAGCCTGTTATTCCTAATAAAGTTTGCGCATCGT
>CALUTH010000140.1 GCA_944323635.1 Candidatus Gastranaerophilales bacterium | reverse complement strand
ATTCAACAATATTCATACATTGAATTTTAGTATAAATCTTATTATATTACAAGTAAAAAAGAGCGCCTTTGTAAAGGCGCTCTTAAAACAATCAATCATTAAATACTACTTTTGGTTAGATGCTTCTTTTTCATCAAATTCGTTATTATCAATCATTTGTTGAAGTTCAGACGGTTCATATTCTTTATTAACGAATTCTACATTTGCACCGTTTTTCAAGGCATCAAGCAAACCGTTAATTATATCCATTTGTTTACGGGTTTTCAAAGTTTGTTCAATTTCACCTTTCACTTTGCTAAACGGATAAACGCCTGCTTCCATCCTGTCAGTAACTAAAATAATATGATAGCCGTATTTTGACTTAACAAGTCCGCTGACTTGATTAACAGGAAGTGAAAAGGCAGCGTCAGAAAAATCTTTAACCATTTCTTTTCTGGAGAAAAATCCTAATTCGCCGCCCTGTTTTGCACTTGTTCTGTCGTCAGATTTTGCCTTCGCAATTTTTGCAAAATCTCTCGGATTAGCCTTAACTTCTTTTAAAACTTCTTCCGCTTTAGCCTTGCGTGCAGTCATCTCTTCGTCCACACGTTTTTTCAATTCTTCTTCCGTTATTTCAGGATTTTTCTTTTTCAACTCGGCAGCGTATTCATCAGCATCTGCAAGTATCAGGATGTGTGATGCACGTACCTTTTCCGGATATGAAAAGTTTGCTTTTCTCTTTTTATAATAATTTGCAACGTCTTCTTCAGTTACCGTCGTTTTAGAAATAGAATCAGCAAGCTTTCTTACTTTTAATTCATTTGTCGTCATTTCTTTGAACTTGGCAGAAGAAATACCTTTTGCTCTTAAAAACGCACTTAATTCATTTTTAGAACCGAAGATGCCGACAAGGCGTTCAACCTCTTTTTCGTAATCTTCCTTAGTCACGATTATATTACGTTTTTTAATTTCCTGTTCAAGCAAAGCATTGTATATCAATTCATTAACAACTTTGTCCTTAAAAATACCGTAAAGCATATTATCTTTATTTTTTACAGCATCTTTATTATTTGCAAAAATAGAACTTCCGACCCATTCATCAAATGTCCTATCAAAATCAGCCTGTGTTATAGGCTGCCCGTTTACTTTTATAATTACATTGCCGCCATTCAAAGAACAGCCGGTTGCAAGCAGACCTACAAACATTAAAGACAGTAATAATTTTTTCATTTAAATACCCTCTTCCTTATACCTGTAACTAACATCTTTTATATGATAAAACAAACCTGTCAAAATGTTAAATAATTCATCAAAATTTGAATATACATTTTTTAACAAAAGTATAGATTTTGTGTTTTCTACACCTTTGGGTGCTATTGTAAACCTTATATTTCTTGAGATTTCCGGTTTTAAACTATTTCTGATTAAGTTCCACTCATACATGGTATACGGTGTATAAATTCTGATGAACTCTTCCGTCTCTCTGACTGCAGAAATACAGGCTGCAGTCGCTAGCAGCCTTATCCTTATTAATTTGGTAAGGTTTTCAACCTCTTCCGGCAGTTTTTTAGAGAAACGGTCTCTCCACTCAGATATAATATAATCAAGTTCAATTTCTGATTTAACATCGCTTAAACGCTTGTACTCAATCATTTTTTGCTCTGTATCACCAACCCATTCGTCAGGAATAAATGCAGTTATATTAATATCAACAATAGCCTGCTGAACATTTTTTACTTCCTCACCCTTCAATTCATTGACCGTATCTTCAAGAAGCTGGCAGTACGTATCAAAACCGACATTGACCATGTGCCCGTGCTGTTTAGTCCCTAGAATATTACCTACGCCCCTTATTTCTATATCGCGCATCGCTATTCTGTAACCGCTGCTAAGAGTTGTGAATTCCTTTATAGCCTTTAGTCTTTCTTTTGCCTCACCGGTCAATTCCTTGTTTTGTTTATAAAGACAGTAACAATACGCTTGACGTTCACTTCTTCCCACTCTTCCCCGTATTTGATATAACTGTGCCAAACCGAGTTTGTCCGCACTCTGTATAATTATTGTATTTGCATTAGGAATATCAATACCGTTTTCAATTATTGTTGTACACAGTAAAATATCATATTCATGATTTGAAAAGTCCACGATAATCTTTTCAAGCTCTTTTTCGTCCATCTGTCCGTGCCCGACCGCAATTCTTGCATTCGGAACCAGAGATTGAAGTTTAACTTTAAAATCCATAATTGTTTCAACACGATTGTACAAATAAAATACCTGCCCGTCTCTATCCATTTCATGAAGTATTGCATTTTTTATAATCTGTTCATTATACACACCCACAAATGTTTTTATCGGTAAACGATTTGACGGCGGAGTATTTATAACAGAAATGTCTTTAATTCCGGAAAGCGACATATAAAGAGTCCTCGGGATTGGGGTTGCAGACATAGAAATAATATCAATATTTTCACGCATTTCCTTTATTTTCTCTTTGTGCCTTACGCCAAATCTGTGCTCTTCATCAATAACCAGTAGCCCCAAATCTTTGAAAAGAATATCCTTTTGTAAAAGTCTGTGCGTGCCTATTACAACATCACACTGCCCGGTTGCCATATTTTTCAAAGTTTCATGCTGCTCTTTTTTAGAGCGAAAACGACTTAAGAGTTCAACATTAACCCCAAACGGCTTAAAACGTTCCTGCATAGTGTTGTAATGCTGAAAAGCAAGAAGTGTTGTCGGAACAATAACCGCAGTTTGCTTACCCGATGCAGCCGCTTTAAAAATAGCACGCATGGCAACCTCGGTTTTTCCGAACCCGACATCCCCGCATATTAATCTGTCCATCGGTGTACTGCTTTCCATATCCGCCTTAACTTCATTAATAGCCTTTAATTGGTCGGGCGTTTCCATATATTCAAAACTTTCTTCTAGTTCAATTTGCATCGGAGTATCAGGTAAAAACTCAATACCCTGTTTCATTTTTCTTCGTGCGTAAAGCCTCAAGAGATCATAAGCAATAGATTCTACTTCTTTCTTTACTCTTGTTTTGGTAGCCTCCCAATCACTTCCGCCCATCCTCGAAAGTTTGGGTTTAACATTTCCAGCCCCTCTGTATCTTGATAAAAGGTTAATCTGCTCCGCAGGAATATGAAGTCTGTCTTTGCCTGCATACTCAATAGTTAAATAGTCCTTTAACTGTCCGTCAATTTCCTGCTTGGAAAGTCCCGCATAAATTCCGATACCGTGGACAGAGTGCACAATATAATCTCCAACCGAAATATCGTTAAGACTTTCAATATATTCCATTTTTGTTTTATAGGGACGTTTTTTTGACGTTGCTATCGTTTTACCCGATTTATTAAATAATTCACGGTCGGTAATAAACAGCAGCTGCAATTCTTCTATCAAGCACCCGGGAGCAGAGGTGTTTTCTATAAGTTCAAAATCAAAAATTCTGAGTTCATTTAACTCTTCACGCACTCTGTCCTGATAATCGGTAGCAATTATTATTTTATAGTTATTATACTTTGTAATATACTCTGCAATTTTTTCAAAATTCGCGTCAAAAAGAGGA
>CALUTH010000139.1 GCA_944323635.1 Candidatus Gastranaerophilales bacterium | reverse complement strand
CAAATAGTAATGGAGAATGCCAGCAGTATAATTGATAGCGCCCGTGACACTGAAGGAATCAAACTTGCTGATAAAATCCTTTCTGATGAAAATTTGTATAATAATCAAATATTAATGAAGGAGGCAAGCAGTATACTTTCTGTAACCTATGGCACGGAACGTGTCAAACTTGTTGATAAAATCCTTTCTGATGAAAAATTATACAATAACCATGATTTTTTATATTTTATAAGTTCATACATGCTGTTAGGAAAACAAATAAACCCTATAGTTAATATTGTTAATAACTATCAAAAATTTGAAATAGAACCTGAGAGGATCCCATTCTTAATCGAGAACTATAAAAGAATTACGGCAAAAGACATGCAAAAACTGTATCAAGTAATGGGGAGAAAAGAAGTTGCAAAACTCTCAGATTCCGAGCTTCTGATTGCTGCACAGATGGTTGATATATGCGGAAAAACAAATATTAACGAAATTCCAATGGAAGGGAAGCAAAACCTTCTACGTAAGCTTGTAGCCTGCAACGACGGATTGTTTGACGTAAGCGATGATTTAAAGAAACATTTTCCGCTCATCCCGACTGACAGAGAAACGTACTGTTCACTCCTGCCGGCTATTGTTAAATCCTTAGGTGTTGATATTAGAACAATTGAGCCGCCTGAAAGAATAACGGAATTTAATCAAAATATGAGCAGTCTTGCTTCTAACCTTGCAAAACTCTCCGATACAGATTTTTCTAATTTACAAATCAGACAGGAGTACTCTAAAGACGAATTTATCACTAACGTACTTGAAAAAACAAAAAATCTGTCAAGGAACGAACGCCAAAAAGTCTATGACTACTTCGGGTTTGAACTCCACCACAACAAGACAAATCAAACGGGATTTTCTATAACGGGTTATCCGGTAAACCTCAACAACGGCAAAAAACTTGCAGATATTACAGACCCGAATACAAAAGCAGTAGTTGAATCACTCCGCCCGGACGTCATCCGATTCTCAGAACAAAATCCGATAAAATGCAGCAACCCTCAGGTTGAAAAGCTTTTGAACGACATTGTAGACATAATCCCCGAATTAAGAACTGAAATCGGGAAAACACAGCACGGCGCGCACGATTATGACGTATTTACGCACTCGCTCAAAGTTATGCAAAAAGTAGCACAGGAACCAAAATTCCAAACCCTGAACGACTCTGATAAAAAGATAATGATGCTTGCTTCCCTGTTACATGATGTTACTAAAAAAGAAGGGTTCAGCGACAGAACTCACGCTGCTCAAGGCAGCTTTGATACGTTCTTTATAAGTAAAAAGTTTAATCTCACAAGAGATGAAGAAATTAAGCTTTATACACTTACAAGACATCACGAATGGCTTGCTTATGCAAACACTGCAAAATCAGAGGCAGATTTAACAAAACGTCTGCAATCCGTTGCCTACGACCTGCAGTATGATAATCTTTTTGATATGGCATTAATGTTTACCCACGCAGACCTTAAAGCAGTGAAAACAGACAATTCATTCCATGACACAACAATTGGAGAAGCAAGAACAGATTTTAACGGGAATGTAAGGAGTTTCGGTCAATCTGCAGATATTTACGCTCAAAGAATAAGAGGATATATTGATGAACTTAAAGCATCGCAGCCGATTTTACCCGTTACAAAAGTTCCAAGGGCAAGTAAAATTAATCAGGCAATAACGACAGTTAATCCGGACGGCAGCACCAATATTAAAGGTGTGTACAAACGCTCTGACGGGCTTGTTGTTATTAAGTTTAACGAAGTTAAGGACTGGGAGGCTATAGGCTTCCCGCAAGGCTCGGTATCAAGAGGGTATACAGCGCGGGCAGGCAGCGGTAGAAAAGGCAGTGAATTTACAGAAAATGTTAACACAGGGAATATAAAATTCTTTGTACACGGGCTGGATTATGAAAACCAGCTTGCCAAGTTTGATGCATTCTCACAAATCGACTCTGATGTCCTGTTATCAGTAAGTTATGCAGAACGTCCCGAATCAAAATACCGTTTCTTCCGTTCGCAGGGTGTAGTACTTGATTTTGACACAAAATATATCCACGGCGGCGGAAACACTGATGCAGGTTCCGGATGCGGAAAGTTTATTGAAAATTTTAAAAGAGATGACGTATTTGGCGGAAGACGGGAATCTGACAGAGTTTATGTTTCTAATCTCGTTAAAGAAGCGACCGGCATGAATGATGCCGAGTATGTACGTTTTGTTGAAGCAAACAAAAACAAATCCTTAAACGAAATTGAACCGCCCGAATACAGAGAGCCGCTGATAAAAGCGTACGCGTCAATCAATTCTAACACAAGAAAGGGCGACCGCGCCTACAATGAAATGTACGGGTCTAATCCCAGAGAGGTAATGGCAGTATTTGCCTATGATATGGATACAAATGGAACTATCGGGAATCCGCTTGATTTCTTAGGCAAAACAGAAATCGGCAGGGCTGATCGCGGTTACAACGGCGCGCAAAGACAATCGGCGTACGACAGAACCAAATTTTTGCAGGATTATGCAATTGAACACGATATTCCGTTTATTGTATTCGGCGACTAATATTCTCGCCTATCTGTTATAACAATTACAATTCTGCCCCTTAGTAATTGTTTTGCCAAAGATTAAACGAATTCCGCCAAAAGGCTTTTTGAGAGTGGTTGCAATCCCGCAGGTTATATCTTCAACATTTTTTATAATACACTCTGTCCTGTCTATTGCAGTTGGAAGCGCACTGCTCAAGCCGTTTGCAGGATCAGAAATATTATCAACAACTCCGTTCAGGCTGTCCGTTGCCTTCCTTATATTATCAAGACTGTCCTGAATATCATTAAAAGAGCGGTTAAGGGTCTCCTCCGACACCGAATTGTTGATTTTATCTGTTAAAGAATTTATATTTGATGTTGTTTTAGAAAGGTTGTTTGTCATTGTGTTTATATTTTTCCGGTTTTCTTCAACCGTTGTATAAAGTATGCCGAATAACTCGTCAAGCGCCTTAAGTGTTTCGTTTAAGGATTTTGATGCTTCATAAAGATTATCCTTCATCCCTTCAAGAGTTTCACGGCTCTGGTTTGCAAAATACGAATTTGCATCAACCATGGACTCACCCGCAATTACACAATCCTTACATAAATTTCCCTGCGGGTTATCCGGTTTGAATAGTTCTATATAGTCATAATCCTTATCTTTTCGTTTTTCAATCCGCAGTTCTGCCCTGAGGTTATTCGGCAGAGCAAGGTGTTTTGGGCGCAATTGAAGTTTTACAATTGTATGTTCGTAATCATCCGTATGCTTGGCAGAAACCACATGACCTATCTTTATACCTTTATAAAGTACTTCAACATGCCTCGGCAGCGGGCGCAGTTCTTTAAACTTAACCGAAATATTAACAGATGTCAGTTTCATATACAAAAGCCACCCGCCGTAGAAGATTAAAAGCGATAAAAAGACTATAAGAAATGTAAGTATTAGTTATGTCAGTAATCAGTGGTCCAGAGTCCGTGTATATTACATAATTCTCGAACAACTACATAATCACAAGTACATTTAAAGTGCAT
>CALUTH010000138.1 GCA_944323635.1 Candidatus Gastranaerophilales bacterium | reverse complement strand
ATTGCTCTGCCTTCTCCTGTCCCTCTGCCGATACCCATAAGAGCAGAACCTGATGCCTGCATAACGCTTTTAACGTCGGCAAAGTCAACGTTGATAAGACCGGGTATTGTGATAATATCAGAAATACCTTGAACACCTCTTAAGAGAACTTCATCAACAACGATGAATGATTCTTGGAGAGAAACACGTCTGTCAACAACATCAAGAAGTTTATCGTTAGGAATAACAATAAGAGCGTCTACTGATTCTTTTAATTTTTCTAACCCTTGTTGAGCTTGGTTTTGGCGTCTCTTTCCTTCAAAAGAAAAAGGCTTTGTAACAACGGCAATTGTAAGGATACCTAAGTCTTTTGCAATTTTAGCAACAATCGGAGCTGCACCGGTACCTGTACCGCCGCCCATACCAGCAGTAACAAAAACCATGTCAGCGCCTTCAATAGCTTGAGTAATTTCCTGTTGTGCTTCTTCTGCTGCTTTTTCGCCAACTTGAGGCTCTCCGCCGGCGCCAAGCCCGTTGGTTAACTTAGCACCGAGTTGAATTTTGTTTTTTGACTGAGAACAATTAAGTACCTGCAAGTCAGTATTCATCAACCAGAATTCAACACCGGTTAATCCGCTTTTAATCATTCGGTTAACAGCGTTTCCGCCGCCGCCGCCGACACCGATAACTTTAATCTTTGCAGGGCTGATACCAGGCGCCGGTGCTGCACTGTATTCAGGTGCATTAGATGTATTCATTGCGTACGAACTATTATTCTGTGTGTTCACATTATCTTTTCTTCCGAAAATATCTGGTCCTAAATTGTCCACGATTTCCCCTTTAATTAACTGTATACTTTTCTACTATATTACCATACTATTGTAAACAGGTAAAATAATAAAGTTTTTTTAAAGAAATATTACAATGTTTAATTTTTTGTTACAAAGGGGTAAATATATTTACCGGTAAGACGAATAAAAATGTTAAATTACGGACATAAAGAAACCCGTTATTTGAATGTATTGAAAGATAAAAATTCCTCTATATGTATGATAATTTTCAATGACTGTTAAAGTTTTAAAAATTTCTGCCGACGGCAAATTTGAAACAGTATTTTTATGGAGCATTTATGTCTGAACAAGTATTGGTAAACCCCGTTAATAAAGAGCAGGATGCGGTTGAAGCATTGGAAAAGGCTAGAATATATCATGAAAAGTATCTTATAAAGCAGCAGGAAAAAGATTTGGAGAATGCAATATCTCTGTATGTTGATACGATAAAATTAAACCCCGGTATTCCCGAAGCGTATTACCGTCTTGCAAGTCTTTTATACGAAAAAGGGCAAATTACTGTTAACGGTGCGATTGAACAGTGCAGAACGGCTCTTACACTCTCTCCTGATAATGCAAATGCTCATATTTATACAGGATATTTTTTGGGCGTTTCCGGTGATTATGAAGCGGCTGCAGAAGAATTTCGTATTGCGATTAAGAAGTCCGGAATGAACTCTGCTCGTCCCAGATTGTTTTTGTCAAAAATTATTATGGAACAAATGAAAAATAAGCAGAAAAATGTTGCTTCTATGGCACAGTTTTTGTATTATTTCCTTTCTGGAAGTCTTATGATTGTCTGGGATTATCCGACTTTAAAAATGCTTTATAAATATTTAGCGGATGATTTTTCTGTATTTTCTTTTAAAACTCTGGGGTCAACCTGTGCAAAAATGCGAATGATTCCGTCCGCTCTTGATATTTATTCAAAGGGTGCTGAGAAAACAGAACACGGCGATGTTTTCTACCAGCGTATGGGTGATTTGTCTCTTGAATGCGATGATATGATTACCTGCCTTGAATGCTATAGAAAAGCACTTGAAACATCCCCTGATAATCGTGAAATAATGATTAAGCTTGCAACAATCATTCAAACCTATTTCCCTGACGAAATAGATGAAGCTATTGATTATTATAATAAGTTACTTGAATTCGGGATTGATAATGACAAAATTTATTACGAATTGGGTCATTTGTACTTAAAGAAAGAAGACAGACTGCACGCGGCAACCGCATTTAAACTTGCGGTTGACCTTGAACCTGAAAATCCATACTATAACAATTCACTGGCATTTGCCTATATTAAGTGCGAGCTTTATGATGACGCGATTGAGTGTTATCAGAAGGCTATAAAAATCAATCCCGATGCCAAGTGGACTGCAATTGTATGCCACGCATTAGGCGCGATTTATGGCGAAATTCATGGCAATTTTGAGGCTGCAGAGGCAACTTTTCAGGCTGCAATTGCTTTAGATCCTGAAAATGTTGATGTTCAATTATCACTGGGTGATTTGTACATGGCAAAGGGTGATATTGACGGCGCTATCAAGATTTATTGCGACACTATAGCAATTGACGGAGAAAACTATTTAAGTTATTCAAAAGTCGGTCTTGCCTTATGGGAAAAGGATTATCTTGAAGAATCGCTTGTTGCTTTCCATAAATCAATAGAAATCAATCCAGAGTTTGATATAGCACAAAATAATATCGGTGTAGTTTACTTAGACGGCTTTGGCGATGCAAAGACGGCAATGGAGTACTTTGAAAATGCATGCGCGCTTAATCCTAATTACACACTTGCACACTTTAATGCCGGAAGAGCCGCTCAGGCGTTGAATAAAAAATCACTTGCCGCGGAGTATTATCAGCAGGCGATGAACCTTAATAAACTCACAAATGATTTAGAAGAAAGAGATATTAGAGAGCGCCTGTACGAATTGTTTGATTAAGCAACATGTGTTTCAATATTTTTACCTTCTTCTTGTTCTTGTTGCTCCCATTCTGGTACCTCAGTTTCAAGAATAACGGTTCCTTCTTCAGTATTGGTGTTAACCATAGCTGTGAATGTTTCAACACCTGTGTTTATACTTGAGATATTTGTGTTTATTTCAGGAATAAGACTTTCTGCGCCAGAAAAATTACTTGCATAATTAGAACCGAAAGATTGGATGATACCTGCTAATTGTTGGGCAGAGCCTTTACCTGCAGTGCCTGTTGTGATTAATCCGTGGGCAACTGCTGTATCAACACAGCTTATTGCTGTTCCAATCCCAGGAACTAATCCTTTTGCTTTAGAAGCAGCAAGCATTTGTTCACCTTGAACTTTTTGACTGGTTGCGTTACTGTTCAGTGTTGCGGTTTCTTGTGCTGCTGCGTTTGTATGTGTTATAACTTCTCCGTTTGTTGTAATCACTGTGTTGTCCAAGTTTGTTTGAGTGGCTTCAGAGAGGGAAACGACTTCATTTTGCATATTTACTGCAAGTTCTTGGTTGGTTTGACCGCGTTCTATTTCTGCTGCTACTTCCGCTTTTGCTGCTGAAATATTTACTGATAGTTCATTGATAATGGGTGCAAATGCTGTGCAAACTTGAGTAGAAGCATCAAGTTTCTTTTGTAATTCAGCTTTTTTTGTTTCGTCTGTTTCGCTGTTGATTTGCTCTTGTAAAGAAATTCTTTCTTCGTTTGCTTTATTATATTCTTCGATATATGCTTTCATTTGTTCAATATTAGCGAGCATTTCTTCTTTCTTTGCCGTAATAATTTGTTGGCTTTCTTCGACTATTTGTTGTAATTCGCTTAGTTGAACATTGTATTCGCTTACTTTGCTATTTGCTTCACTTATTAATCTTTCTGCTTCTGCAGCGCCATCTTGTGCGGCTTTCTCAGAAGCC
>CALUTH010000137.1 GCA_944323635.1 Candidatus Gastranaerophilales bacterium | reverse complement strand
CAATCGCCCAAACAATGATCTGTACCAATTATTCTACACAAAAGATCTTTTTTTATCAATCACCAGTAACTAATATATAGTTCACATTTCTCCGCAAAACGCAGTCTAAACACTGCAGCCGCCGTCCAAAACTTTAATGAATAATATCCAGACACATATTTTCAAAAACATTCTGAACATTCATATTAAGCACAATCTGGCGCTTTGCACGCTCCACTGTTTCTATATCCGTTATAAAACGCGGATTTGCAGGATTAGATTTTAAAAGTTCCGCCATATAATTCTGCACACCGGATAAAACATCAATGGGCGGATGTTCCTTAGTCAGATTTATCAAGCCCTCCGCAGCATTAAACGCATCCTTTCTCTTAAACTCATAATAATCAGTAAACACACCGTCAATAATCGAATAATCTCCGGATGGACGTTCATAAGACGGTACATAAAAACACTGCGAACGACTGACTATTGTCTGCAATAAGTCCTCCCTATACCTTGCAAGAAAAATAAACATTACCCTTGATGAGGGTTCTTCAATAACTTTTAACAGTGCGTTTGCCGTCTCCTCCTGAAAATTCTGCTGATTAAGTCCGCAAATATTTCCGTCATCATCCCTGTCACAAAAGATAAACACCCTGTAAAAATCAGAAGATGTCATCAATGACCCCTTAATCTCATTTGCCTGTTTTATAGAAATAACCGTTTTGGAATCATCATCAGAGGGTTTATTATCAACCCTTGAAATAATCTGCACCGCAGGGTGGGCATTGTCTCGTATCCAGTTACAGTTAATACATGTACACCCATCGCTTTTATCTCCTATACAATTCAAAAGTCTTGCAATTTCGCGGCTCAAAATAAACTGTGATTCAAAATCACTTCCCCAGAAAATTATGCTCTGAGGCGCACGCAGCGGCTCAGTATTAAACATCTGATTAAAATAGTTTGTTAAAAACGGATATTTATCTGATAATAGCATTTTCAACCTCAAATTCTACGTCATAACTCATACCGTTTTTTATCCTGTATTCGGCGTTAACAAGATTTTGTTTAAACCTAACCATGTCCCTTAATGAAGTATTCTTCAACTTTGCCAGCGTCTGTTTTACAACAAATTCATGCATCCCCACAAGTTTAGAAATCTCAAAAGTACTTTTTGAAGCCGCATTCAGTTTTATCACAATCCACTTTCTGAGCATTGTCTGCACCGCGCTCAAAATCTCAAGCGGATGTTTTTTATCGGTCAAAAGTCTAAATTCCTTAAGCGCTTTGTCTTTTTCATTCTTCATTATATAATCCGTAAGATTAAACAAATCCTGATTGGATATACAATTGTCGCGGACGAGTTTTTCACCGATTTTTTTCTCGGGATATGCAAGAAGTTTAAGTTTTTCCAGCTCCGCCTCAAATTCTCTTAAATTATTCCCTATTTGTTCAATCAAAGCATTACACGCCGCATTATCCAGAGAAATATCTTTTTCTTTGGCAATTCCTTTAATCCTTGCAGTTAATTCTGCTATCTGATAGGTTTTAAGCGAATCAAACGCCCTGCTGTCGGTTTTTGAAAGGATTTTATATAACTTACGTCTTGTATCAGGCTTTTTCCCCTCCCCCCTCGGCAGTTTCCAGACAAAAACAATATCAACATTTTCAGGCGATTCCTGTACAAGGGTTTCAATCTCCGATAACTGTTTGTCGTCAAACCCGCCGCCCTTGTCACTGAAATACCCGCCGCAATTAACTATAATCAGCATATTCCCGAACATCATCGGCTGCGTCCTGAGTATCTGCGAAAGCTCAACAAACGGCGGATTTGTATATACACGATAATTCATTGCGGCAAAATTCTTATCCAGTTTTGCACGCATTCCATCAATCGCCTTATCTATATCGTAATCTTCTTCCCCGTAAAAGAAATGTACTGTCATACTAAAATTTTAGCACAAAATAATTTAAACGTCTCAAAAATAAAATCAAGTTATTACTTGATTACAGGGGATTTTTGTAAAGTTTTGTAAAACTTTTCCGAAAAACGTTAAAGTTTTCTGAAAATCTGCCGATATATATTATATATACATATAGTTATATGTTGAGGTGTGTATCATGACAATCACAGCAGTAAACGGAATCTATGACTACGGAGCGACGTACCAGCGTCAGTTCTTTGGCAGCACGATTTCTGACAAAAAGCTGAATGATTTGATGAAAGAGTATCACATCCGTCAAACGGGTGATCCGTACACTGATATAAAAGAACTTTATAAAGCGATGTACGGGGATTACTCCCAACAAGCACAATCAGAAATCGCCAGAAAAGAATCTGGTACTGCACAGCCTCAATACCCCTGGGAAAGCGTTATGGCAAAAATAGGGCTTGCCGCAACAGGGAATCTGGATGAGGACAGAGCGTCATTTGATTCAGCTCTCAGACAATTGACTAATATCGCCCAGGGTGACCAACAGGCTTACCTTGCACAACTTAAATACGAAGGGCAAAAAGCATTTGCCGCAACATTGCCTCAAGAGGCTGCACCTCAAACTGTTAGTGCGTACGATATTATGTCAGAAGTTAACAGAGCATTTATTAATTACTAGCGGAAGTATGAGAAGCCCCCTTATTAAAGGGGGCTTTCTTATTATGTTTTTACAAAACCTAATCACATCCGGCAGCGGCACCGCCGCGAATATGAGTATTAAACAGTGCAGGAGCAGTATCACAGAAAATATTAAGAAATATTAACCAATCTTTATATCGATGTAAAGATTATATTAAAAAATCCGGGAAAGGCATTTTTTTAATCTATAATAAAATTGCTAAAAGAGAATGAAAAAAGGAGAATAACATGCAATCTATAGAAGAAATGCTTAAAAAATTGGAAAACGCAGACAATACAGTTAAAAATGAAATCGAAAATCAATTAGTAAGCATAGGTTCTAAAGCTGTTCCGGAACTTGTACACCAATTACAAGTTGTAAGAGGTATCAAAAGAGGCGTTGTTGCAATGACCTTAATCAGAATCGGCGACGCAAGCGTTGAATACCTTAAGAAAGCAGCCGGCAGCAACAAAGATTTTGAATGGGTTGCTAAGTATTTAATCTCTGAAATCACCGGTGTTGCAGCATAAGAAAAATGCCGGAAGATAAAGTTAAAGTAGAAATTTACACAGATGGCGCATGCAGCGGAAACCCTGGAAAGGGCGGCTACGGCGCCATCCTTGTGTATATTGACCCCAACGGGCAAAAACATGAAAAAGAGTTTTCACAAGGGTATAACAACACAACAAATAATCAAATGGAACTCCTTGCCGCAATTGTTGCATTAGAAGCACTTAAAAAGCCCTGCAAAGTTGTCTTAACCTCAGACAGCAAATATTTAACCGATGCAATCAATCAAAAATGGCTTGACGGCTGGATTAGAAACGGCTGGCGCACAGCTTCAAAAGCACCAGTTAAGAATGTAGAGCTCTGGAAACGCCTTATTGATTGCATGAAACCGCACGACATTGATTTTATATGGGTTAAAGGGCATGCCGGGCACCCCTATAATGAACGCTGTGACAGACTTGCAGTAGAAGCAGCCAAAGCTGATAATTTGCTTGATTCTCCGTACTAGTTTTTTACACTGCCGGTATTTACCCTGCCCCGCCCTGCCACTGCTATCCATGACAAATTATTTTGTCATGCTGAACTTGGTTTCTTACTCA
>CALUTH010000136.1 GCA_944323635.1 Candidatus Gastranaerophilales bacterium | reverse complement strand
GACCTTAAACTGCCGGCAAACCTTAAAACTCCGTCTAAAGATGATTTAGACAAAATTAATTCGGCAATAGAAGCTGTTGTTGAAACCGGTAAACTGGAAGAACTTATCCCGCTTGCGGATATGATTTTATAGGAAATAAAAATGGAACGTGAACGTATAATAAACAGTGCAAGGGGATTGGAGAAAGCCGACCTTGTTATAAAAAACGCAAATCTTGTAAATGTGCTTACCGATGAAATTTATAAGGCTGATATTGCAATTACTGACGGAGTTATAGCGGGCGTCGGAAACGATTATTCCGGCAAGTATGAGATTGATGCGCGCGGCAAATTTGTTACACCTTCGTTTATTGATGGTCATGTTCATCTGGAAAGCTCTATGCTTTTGCCGTCTGAGTTTGCAAAACTTGTTGTACCGCAGGGGACTACGACAGTGATTGCTGATCCGCACGAAATTTCCAATGTCCTCGGACTTCACGGTATAAGCTTTTTAAAAAATGCGGTTGAAGGTTTGCCTATGGATGTATACTGCACCCTTCCTTCGTGTGTTCCGGCAACCTCGTTTGAGACTTCTGGGTTTGATTTACAGAGTTACGATTTGTCAATGCTGATTGACCGCCCGTGGGTTCTGGGATTGGCGGAAATGATGAATTTTACCGGTGTTCTTAACAATGACCCCGTTGTAATGTCAAAAATAGAACTTGCGCAGCAATACAAAAAACGGATTGACGGACACGCTCCGCAGTTGAGCGGCAAGGATTTGTGTGCTTATGCGGCGGCAGGGGTTTCGTCTGACCACGAGTGCACTACTCCTGACGAGGCGATTGAAAAACTCCGTCTCGGGATGTATCTTATGGTGCGGGAGGGGACTGCGGCAAAGGATTTGGACGCGCTTATTCCTGTTTTGCTTTCCAGAAATACTGATAAATGTATATTTGTAACGGATGACCGCCATCCGCACGACCTTAAACCGCATATCAACGGTATGGTCAGAACATGTGTTGAGGCGGGCTTAAGCCCCGTCAGGGCGGTTAGAATTGCAAGCCTTAATACTGCGGAGTATTTTGGACTCAAAAATGTCGGCGCAATTGCTCCCGGATATAAGGCGGACTTACTTGTATTCTCAGACTTAGAAAGGTTTGAACCGGAGCTTGTTTTAAAGAACGGCAATATTGTTGCGCAGAATGGGAAACTGCTGTACGAAATAAATACGGAACTGCAGGGCACGGCAAGGGGTTCTGTCAATGTCCGCTGGATCGAGCGTTCGGACTTCAAAATTAAAGCCCCTGTAAATGATGATGCTGCGCAGGTAAAGGCGATACAGGTAATTCCAAATCAGCTTATCACTAAAGTGTACGATGCAAAGGTTAATGTTGTGAACGGCTACGCAGAGCCAAATCTTGATGATGATATTCTTAAAATTTGTGTAATAGAGCGCCACAGGGCGTCGGGTAATATAGGACGCGGGTTTGTAAGGGGATTTAACCTTAAGTCCGGCGCGATTGCATCAACGGTTGCACACGATTCTCATAATATGGTTATAATAGGTACCAACGATGAGGATATGTACCGTGCGGCGGTAAGATTGATTAAACTTCAGGGCGGGAAAGTTGTGGTTAATAACGGTGAAGTCCTTGCGGAACTTCCGCTGCCGATTGCGGGGCTTATTTCCGATAAAGATTATGAATACGTTATTAAACATTGTGATGATTTGAACAGGGCGGCTGCAAGCCTCGGATGTACGCTTAATGACCCGTTTATGGCAATGGCGTTCCTCTCGCTTCCGGTTATTCCCGAAATAAAAATCACTGATAAGGGGATATTTGATACCGCCAGGTTTGATTTTATAGATATTTTTTCTGATGTAAAATAGCTTAAATATTGTGTTTCTTCTCAAAGAACGGTAATAATTTTAAAACGGGGCTTCCTTCGTTCTCTTCGTCCTGCCAGCACTGGGTAGTCCTTACAAAGGTTCCGTCCTCCATTGCGCGTTTTATGAGTACCGCATAATTTATATTTACAAAATCGATTTTTGAGAGCTTTTCAAGATAATAATCACTCCCGCCGCAGTTGTGGCAAAATTTTTCGGCGGGAATGATGCTCTCACCCTTCTTCACACTTTGCAGTCTTACCCCGCAGCATTTACAGCGGGTTATGTACCACTCATTAACTATATACCTCCCGCAGTCAGGACAGTATTCTCCGTCTGACATCGGTGAAACTTTATCGTGCTGGCATTCGGTCTTGGGGATAAAATTGTAAAACAGTTCAAGTAGTAAATTGTTTAGCATATTGTATTAACTCCATTTATTATTCTGTTTAATGGCGAAAAAGAGAAAGTCAATGTTAAATTCTGTGAGTTTATGATATAAAGAAAACAGGGGAAACTATTTTAATAAAAAAGGATAGATTGTGGATAGCAGAGTTAAGTTTTCAATAATTATACCTGTATATAATGTGGAAAAGTACCTGAGAGAATGTCTTGACAGTCTTGTAAATCAAACATTCGGTGATTTTGAAGTTATATGCGTAAATGACGGCTCAACGGATAATTCTCTTGAAATATTGAATGAGTATGCCGGAAAAGATGGTAGATTTAAGGTGTATTCACAGGAAAATCAGGGTACCGGAATTGCAAGAAATTACGGGCTTGAGTTTGCGTGCGGTAAATATCTGCTTTTTGTTGATCCGGATGACTGGGTGGAGCTTAATTATTTAGAAATTCTGGATAGGACTTTTAAAGAAACCGGTGTGAATGTAATACAATTTGGCTACAAAAAGATTAATGATATTTCTAAAGAGGTTCGTTACTACAATTATCAGAAAGAAAATAAAAAATTTGGTTTCCATAAAAATTTGCTTAAAAATCCGTATTTTAACAGAGATGATTTAAAACATATATTCAGACGCAGATTAATGGTATGGGATAAGGCGTATTCTTTACAATTTATCCGCGATAACGGTATAAAATTTGCACCTACAAGGCACGGGCAGGACAATCTTTTTTCGTTGGGCTCAGTTCTTGTGGCTGATAAAATATTTTATTTAAATGAATATCTTTATAATTATCGTAATCGATTGGGTTCTGCAGTCAACAGAAAGACAAAAGATCGTTTCTGCGTATTTGACAATATTCGTTCATTGAAGGGATTTCTTGAGGAGAAGCAGCTGTTTGCAGAGTATTCAAAAGCGTTTGAAGAGTATTGCTTGCAGCAGGTTTTTGGCATGTATAATAATATTCCAGAAGAGTTCAGTCTGCAATATATTGAAAAAGCGGAAGAAGTTTTATCAAAGTCGAATTACAAAATGTTCTTGCGCAGAATAAAAAACAAGGGCAGAACATTGCCGGAACTTATATTCTCCATAAGAAACAGGTATGATAATCTTATTAAATCGAAGGTTGTTACAATTTTGGGTTTTGATTTTGTTATCGGCGGAAAGAAAAAATAAGATAATTTACGAGGATACGGTTATCCTGCCGGTAATAGAATATTTGGGGAACCGTAACATCAAACATACTATAAATATGGCTGCGATGTCGTGTTGAACTTGTTTACACTTTTTTTTCTACAGTCTCTTAACGAAACAATGACAGGGCAAAATTTCTCTTGTTCGGCGGCGATAAACGGGTCTGCACGGCAAGGCTCACCGCCTTGACCGTTCCGCCCTCTGCCGCCTCACGCTGTCTGAGCGCAGCGAGTTATTTTGCCTCGGGTTGAGTTTAGA
>CALUTH010000135.1 GCA_944323635.1 Candidatus Gastranaerophilales bacterium | reverse complement strand
ATTAAAGAGTTTAATCCGCAGACTTCTAACCTTGAACGTACTATACTATATGGAGAAAATAGACTGGTTTTCAATATTGAAGAGTTTGATCCTGAGTCAGCCCGTAAGGTGAAATCATCATGGTATTTAAAAAATAAATTAAATAATGTTACGGAATACAGTTCAATAACGGGGAAAAAAAGCAAAGATACTTATTATGGTAAAGACGGCAGGACTGTTATCATGGTGGAAGAATTTAATCCAGAGAATGAAAAGAGAATTAAAGCCGTGTATTATACCCTGGACGGTAAGTGTGTAAAAAAAGTTGATGAATTTGATTCGCAAACAGGGACTTTAACCAAAACATCGTTGTATAATCGGTTTGGAGAGCTTTATTGTATTGATGAGTATGATAAATTAACCGGTAAACAAACAAGGTGGGTTCGTGATTAATAAATTAGTGCTGCCCAGCCGGATTTAGTACAGTGTCCTGTAATTTGTAATCTGTTTGTTTTCCGTTTTTGTCATACTTCCAAACTTCTGTTGAATATTTTGAATTTTTTATAATTTCATAACTCCCGTCATTTGATACATTTTTAAATGTCTGGGTTTCATAAAAATAATCATAATCAACATAACTAATATCGCCGTTTTTATACTTGATTTCTTCGCGGGTAATTTTACCGTTAACGTTAAAATCTTTACGGCGTATTAAAATCGGATCTTTAGGATTGTTGAATTTTACAAAATACTGGCTTAGTTTTAACCCGTTATGGTCATATACGGTTGTGTGGTGCAGTTTCCCTTTTATATCATAATAATCTGCGTTGATGCGTGTTTCGTGGCTTACCGGATCAAACATCCGCTGAAAAATTTCGGTAGAACCGTCTTTGCTGTTTTTTACTTCAACTTTTTTAGAGAATGCTTCATCTTTAACAAACATTTTTAATGCATCTTTTTGTGTCTTTACTTCTATCGGGCGGGTTACAGGTAATATGTTGGCTATATTTGTCTTAACCTCTTTTACATAATTCTGGTTTTTCTGGGAAAGTTTTGAGTTGATAAAGTTTTTTAATTTTTGAAACAGTCCCGGCTTAATTCTTTTCTGTGAAGGTATGCCTGTCATTGTTGGAGCTGTGTATATTTCTTGAGCTCTAACTGCGGTTGCCTTTATGTTGTTTACTGTCAATCCTTGTATTTTTTCTATTCTCATAATTCTATCCTTTTAAACTACTGAAAAACTGAAAATAAAAAATTTTGCTTATTTTTTATTAAAGTATGAAGTTTTGTAAACTATTCTGTATCAGATTCTTGTTTTAATGTAAAGGCTTTGAGTTGTCTGATTTATGAAAGAACTTCCATTTAAAAGATTTGTAAGTTTTCTCCATTTCCAGCCAGTTTATTTCTACCTGATGATTGTGTTTTTTTCTGTCTGCTTCCCATTCTTTGATGTAATCTATGCAGGCGTGGTCAATAAAATGCAATTTATTAACACATAGGATTATTTTCTTGTCTTCCGGAAGCTGTTCCAGAGTTTCAATTAGAATAGGCAGCTGGATAAAGGTTATATTGCCGTATAGTTTTGCGGTTACTGTGTCTTGAGTTTCTTCGGTTTCTATGTTTATTTTTAAAACTTTGTAGGCACTTTTAATTATTGCACACGCAAAACCTATGATAATCCCTTCAAAGAGGTTGGTAAAGAGGATTGCGACTAGAGTTATTAAATAAATAGCAAATTCGCCTTTACTTAATTTAAGAATATATTTTGCGGCATTTATATCAACCAGCTTGTATCCTGTATAAACAAGCACTGCAGCGAGTGCAGAGATTGGGATGTAGTTTAAGATCCCGGGGAAAAAGCTTACGAACAAAAGAATCCATACACCGTGGAGCATTGCAGAAAAACGGGTCTGTGCATCTGCATTAATATTTGCGGCACTTCTTACGATAACACCTGTTATCGGTAATCCGCCGACCAGTCCTGCAATAGAGTTTCCTACCCCCTGTGCAATTATTTCTTTGTTATAATCGGTTTTTGACTTTGGTGTCATTTTATCAATTGCCGTAGAGGTTAAGAGGGTTTCAGCGCTGGCAATAAAGGTTATTGTTATTGCTGCTATAATGATTTTTATATCAAATAAATGTTTAAATAATGATACATCAAGAAAATTTATATTTTTCCAGAAATCATTTTCTATTTTTATATATTCAATGTTGAAGTTAAAAATATTTGCAATTAAAGCTGCAATAATTACGGCTACCAGAGCGGCAGGAATCGCTTTCAGTTTTTTTAGCGGCAAGGCTTCCCATACTACGATTACCGATATTGTAATAATTCCGATAAGGCACGCAAGGTGATGTACAGAACCGTTCAGAGGGAGTACAGAATTATAAAATACGCTCCAGAGGTCTGATATATTGCCCCAGAAAGTGTTTTGAGGCGTGCTGTCGAGCATTATGTGCAGTTGAGAGAGGAAAATTGAAACACCGATACCGGCAAGCATACCCTGAATTATTGCCGGTGATATAGCCCTGAAAAATTTACCCCACGAGAGCAGCCCGAAAATTATCTGTATAATCCCGACCAGAAATATAATCAAGAAAAGTTTATCAAGTCCCATTGTACCGATAATATCAACGACAATAAGAATTAACCCTGCGGCGGGTCCTGAAACCTGCAGGGAATTCCCTGATAAAGCGCCGACAATAATACCGCCTATGATACCGGAAATTAACCCGCAGTATACGGGGAGTCCGCAGGCAATGGAAATACCTATTGCCAGAGGAAGAGCAACAAGGAAAACAATTACGGACGCAAGTGTGTCCTTTTTTACTGATACAAAGTTTATCATTGCTCCTCCTGTGTGTGTTGAATAATCAATGTTTCGGCTATTTGAGTGTAGCATATAAACATGAAGGCGTCAATATTTCTGATGGTCAATTTTATTTATTGTAAGGTAAGGAAAAATTTTTTAAGTAGCATTATGACTGACATTCTTAATTCGCGTGAGTATTGTTACCATAAAAAATCAATGGTATATTAATTCAATTCATGCTATTCTTCAAGAATGTTATTTAAATATTGTCCTGTTTGCGGAAATAAATTAATTGATAAACGGGCGGGAGATGACGGATTGGTTCCTTTTTGCGAATCGTGTAATCGTTTTTGGTTTAATTTATTTCCTGTTTGCGTAATATCGCTGGTCGCGAATACGCGTAATGAGGTATTACTGTTAAAGCAGTCGTATTTATCAACAGAATACTCGACTTTTGTCGCCGGCTATATGCAGGAAGGTGAAAGTGCGGAGGATGCTATAAAAAGAGAGATAAAAGAAGAAGTCGGTTTAGATATTTCTGTGTTGCATTACGTTACTACCCGTTGGTTTCATTCAAAACAATTACTGATGATTGGTTTTATTGCAAAAACTTGTAATGATAATTTTGTGCTGTCGCTGGAAGTAGATTTTGCCGAGTGGGTTCCGCTTGAAAAAGTCCCTGAAAAAATTTATCCTGATCATCCTGATAATGTTGCGTACGCCTTGTATAGAGAATATTTAAAAAGCGAAAATAAAACCGTGACAGTTGCAGAACGGGCTTACTAATCCGACTTTATTGATTACACAAGTCGGGAAATAGTCGGGAAAAACTCTTTGCCCCTCACTCTTCCTTCCCTGTTTTTCCCCATCAAAAAAGGGCTTATTCCTAAGCCCCTTCTATATTTCTTTAAACCGCGCTTGGAGGGATTCTCTTGTTCGGCGGCGATAAACGAGTCTGCGGGCAAAGACTCACTGCAAAGAAACACCTTAAATGATTATTTGTAACAGCTAAAATGACTATCGCTATTTGTTTATTTTATAAGTTTTTTA
>CALUTH010000134.1 GCA_944323635.1 Candidatus Gastranaerophilales bacterium | reverse complement strand
CAGGGATGTCATCGCCTTTTTGTCTCATTGAAGGTTCAATGATTTTCTTAGCAAAGTCAGATGCGTTATCAGGAATAAGTTTGATGTCTTCTGCATGAGGAACACCGTTTAATGATGAAGGTACCGGTACTTCTTCACATGCATCAACGGCTGCATCAATAAGAGCAAGGTTCATGTTTACAACATCATCGCCTTTTTTCTTAAAGGTTTTCTTAGTCATTTCTCTCATACCTTCAAGAGCTTGTTCAAACGGTATGATTCCTGAAACTTTGAAGTATGCAACCATCATAACAGTGTTTGCACCTTTACCGCGCAAGCCCGGTTGTTTTCTGATAAGTGCTTCCGCATCAATATTGTAGAATTTAATTTTCTTATTGATAATAGTTTCCTGCATATCTCTTGTAAGGTGAGCAAATGCTTCGTCCTTTGTATAAGGAGAGTTAAGAAGGAAAGTACCGCCTTCTTTAATACCCTTTAACAAATCATATCTGCCGACATAAGCGTGTGCAGAACATGAAACGAAGTCAGGCGCCGTAATAAGATATGTAGATTTAATCGGTTTGTCGCCAAATCTCAAGTGAGAAACGGTTACGCCGAATGACTTTTTAGAGTCATAAGCAAAGTATGCTTGAGCATCTTTGTTGGTGTATTGACCGATAATCTTAATAGAGTTTTTGTTAGCACCAACAGTACCATCAGAGCCTAAGCCCCAGAACATACAGTTTGTAGTACCTTCAGGTTCTGTAACGATGTGTTCTTCAATCTTTAATGATTTGTGGGTTACATCGTCTTCGATACCAACCGTAAATCCGTGGAAACCATTGTTTTCAGCATGTTTGTAAACAGCAAGAACCATTGACGGAGTAAACTCTTTTGAAGATAAACCGTAACGACCGCCGATAACTCTGATGTCTTTGTTTTCAAGCGCTGCAATAACATCGAGATATAAAGGTTCGCCGATTGAGCCGGGTTCTTTTGTTCTGTCAAGAACAGTAATACGTTTAACGGATTTAGGTAAAGCTTCGTTAAATCTTTTTACGTCAAACGGTCTGTAAAGTCTTACTTTTACTAAACCGTATTTAGTACCGCGTTTTGCGTTGAGGTACTCAATAGTTTCTTCAATAGTTTCGCAGCCTGAACCCATTGCAACAATAACGTCTGTTGCGTCCGGAGCACCGACATAATCAAACGGATGGTATTGTCTGCCGGTAACTGCGGCAACTTTATCCATATATTCCTGAACAATATCAGGCACCATTTCATAGTATTTGTTAACGGTTTCACGACCCTGGAAGTACACGTCAGTGTTTTGTGCGCCGACTTTACAAACAGGAGCTTCAGGTCTTAATGCTCTTTGTCTGAATTCTTCGATATATTTAGGTTCAACTAATTTTGCAATATCTTCATAAGAGATTTCTTCAATTTTGTGTACTTCGTGAGAAGTTCTGAACCCGTCAAAGAATTGTAAGAACGGAACTTTTGCTTTGTAAGTTGCGAGATGGGCAACAAGCGCCAAATCCATTTCTTCCTGAACAGAGTTAGCCGCCAGCATTGCATAACCGGTATTACGGCAGCCCATAACGTCTGAGTGGTCGCCAAAAATTGATAATGATTGTGCCGCAATTGCACGTGCTGCAACGTGAATAACAGATGGTAACATTTCACCTGCGATTTTGTGCATAACAGGTATCATTAACAATAAACCTTGTGATGCAGTATATGTAGAAGTTAAAGCCCCTGCTGCCAGTGACCCGTGAACTGCACCTGCAGCACCGGCTTCTGATTGCATTTCAGCTACTCTTACTTCTTTGCCCCAAATATTTTTCTTGTGTTGGGACGCCCACTCATCAATCCATTCACCCATTGTTGAGGATGGAGTAATAGGATAGATTGCGGAAACTTCACTCATCGCATACGCAATATGCGCTGCAGCGTAGTTGCCGTCAACCGTAATTGTTTTTCCTGGCATAATTAACATACCTCCTTATTTAAATATGCGCTATTACTTAACTATAACTATACCCTTGTATGATAATACAAACAAAAATTTTTGACAAAGAATAATTCCCATACATACGTTTTAGAGCTTATTTAAAATAAAAAGTATGCAGAGCAATACCCTGCATACTTTCTGTAAAAATTTTACCGGCTTAAATAATTAAAATGTTATTATAAGATCATCCTTCTCACCTTCAAAAATAAATGTGATTGTCTGAATTTTATCCATTTCCAATCCCATAGCAAGAATCCTTAAAGATTCTCCCTCTTTTAACTTATAGTTTTTAGGGAAATCATACAAATACGGCGTCTTTTCAATATCCCCCCTAACACCATTATATTCGGCTACTAAGGGTATATATGTTTGCCAGTATTTGAGATACCTTACATTCACACGTGTCCAATGACTTTTCCGGGAAACATTCTTATTTGCATGATATTCAGAATCGATTCCCTTTAAGATTATATCTTTACCTGTATTGTTTGTAACAATATATTCATATGGATTACCTTCCTTATATGAATATTTAAATTTAAACATATTCTTTTCTATGCTTATTCCATCTTTATCATAAAATGCACTATGAACCCGCTCAAGCTTTATGGCTTTATCATACTCTTTATAGGGATTTGTATTAACCCAGGTATCAATCGCAGAGAATGCCGGTAAAGAAATAAACATGAGCATAAACAGTATTAGTATCTTTTTCATATATTATTCCTCCTTTTTGCGTGTTTTTCTATTTTGGCATAAATCATTAAATTTGTATTTATTTTAAATAAAATACTTAACAAATCTTATCATTTCACGTCATTAAACAATCAGCCACTGTAAAAAAACAGCAATAATTTGCCGGGTAGACACATTTTGTATCACCCGGCAAATACTAAAAATAAACTAAAAATTATTAACCATGATTATGGCAATGATGATGCCCGTGTCCATGTCCGCCGCAATGATTGTGTTCTCCGCCGCATGCATTTTCGCCGGTCGCAAGTGTCCCTTCCAAATATCCGGCAACAAGTTCTTTTACAGGAAGTTCAGGACAGCCGGGTACAACCTTTACACCGTTTCGTGTAAAAATATCCAACGGGCGCCCGCCCATACCTCCCGCCAAAATGATATTAGCCCCCTGCTCTGATATCCAGTTTGCGCTCTGACAGCTTATTCCTTCCTCCGGAACCCTTGTTTCAATATTTAATATTTCCCTGGTTTCAGGATTTACATCAACAAATGTAAACGATTCACAATGTCCGAAGTGTGAACATAGTCTTTCATTTTCTGTCGGAATTACAATTTTCATATTTTTATTTCCTTTCATTTTATCAATATTTGACTGTAGTAAAATTGCGCTTTCAAGAGCCTCTGTTTCTGTCATATTATGCAAAGCTGCATATTCCCGCAAAATATTTAAAATATTCTCATTAAGCCGTCGGTTAAAAGGAACTTTTCTTAAACAAGTTCTTTTCCGCCCTGCATTATCGCGTTTTCCGCCCCACATAGGTTAAGCATTCCTTTATTTTGTATTGCAATTATTTATTGATAACAGGATAGCACCTGCGCTTGAATATGTCAATACATAATCAAGAGAATTAACGTGTACTGTAACCCAAAATTTTGCTATGGCTAAACACAACGCAGTCGGACAATATGAAGTGTACTAATCAATAACTTATTTTATAAACAATGAACCGGACATTAAAATACAACTCGCGCAATCCGTATTGCAAAGAAACACATTATTTGATTATCTTAAACTGGAAATTTGATTAGACACAAACCAAAACTAAATTACATAAATAAAAGTAAATATCAAACCTTATGTCTTTGTGAAGTATTGTAAAAATTTTTAGTAAAAATAACAAAAATTTTTTTTACAGTTTTATATTTTCATATAACACTACATAAGGAGAATTACACATATAGACAGCCTAATTTTGGCAGGTTAAAATCCATAAAATATGGTCACAGCAGTTACCTTGACCTTTA
>CALUTH010000133.1 GCA_944323635.1 Candidatus Gastranaerophilales bacterium | reverse complement strand
CTTGAGCTTAAAAGGTGAAGAATATTTTAAAAGTCTTGTATAAAATTCTTGTACCACTTGGATATAAACTGGACATCGCGCCGCTAAAATAATCGTCTTCCAGTTCATTTTACCCATCGCGCCATCCTTTTACCCCCATATTTACCCCCCGACTGTCCAATGTTTTTTATTTACCGGCAACGTAACATATTATTACTATGTTTCACAATTACTTTGAAGATTACGGATACGACAGCTGCACCTCCAGAGGTGTCTGCACAATAAGCCCCAGAATGGCATCCATTCAAGAAATTATACTGCTTTACTTAAAAGAGTTTGCGGGATACGCTCTGAAATTAAAACAGTTTAATATAGAAGACGAGAGTATAAAAAAACTTATACTCGATACCCTCTCGGCATTTGTATCAAACCCCGAAATATCTGATAATACGTTTTCTAACATCATTTGCACGTTTTCCAGGGAACTTGAAAACTTGAAGCAGAAATACATTTCTGCCTGCAACGAAAGAGAAATCGCACCTGAATTAATAGACTCCGAGTTTGATACCCAGAAAGGATGTAATGTAATAACTTCAATTCGTCTTGGAGAAAGACAATATAACAAACGTACGGAAGAAGAAACAACCCCCAAAACAGCGCAGGAATTAATCTTTTTTGCCGCAAAAAGCATAACGACCTATATCTACGAACTTGCAGCCTATGAAGAGGACACGGAAAGAGGTTATCATACCATACTTGAATTGCTTGATGCCTTAAATATAAAAAAACTTACGGAAGATGACTTAAAAGCATTGTTATATAATGCAGCAGAAGAAGAGTTTGCACTGATAAAACATTTATCTGAAATTCAAAAAGAACATTACGGAACACCGGATGAAACAATTGTTTCGTACTCAACCGTTCCCAATAAAGCAATTCTTGTCGAAGGGAATAATATAAAAGAACTTGTTGATATTCTTAATGCCGCTCAAAATATGGGAATTGATATTTATACCCACGGAGAAATGCTCACGGCACATACGTACCCCCATATTCGCGAATACAAAGAACTGAAAGGTCACTACGGAAAGGGCAGCGGCAATACACTGCTTGATTTTTCAACATTTCCGGGAGCAATTTTTATCGGCAGACATTCCATTGATAATATAGACAGCCTGTACAGAGGACGTTTATTCACCACAGACATTGTCGTTCCTCAGGGAGTTGTAAAAATCGAGAACTCAAACTACGAGCCGCTTATTGCCGCGGCACTTGAGGCTAAAGGATTTAAACGCGGGAAAAAATATGATGATGAAGTTGTAGGGTTTAATATTGAAACTGTTAAAGCAGAACTTTCATTGCTCAATAAGGAGAACATCAGCGGAATATGTCTTATAACCCACAGTAACGAAACAGCAGAGGACAAAAACTACTTTGACAAGTTCATAAAACTACTGCCTGACGATATTCTTGTTATCAACTTTGCAAACAATTATGAAAGAAAAAATATCATAAATATAAAACACTGCTACCGTATTTACGCTATATTTGAAATACTTTCAATGGTTAAAGAACAATTCGATATACAGGAAGTTCCCGTAACGGCGTTTGTACCAAGATGTGACAAACACATCACAAACCTTATTTTAAACCTTCTTCATTTTGGAGTAAAAAAAGTATTTATGGGCAAGTGCGCAGCGAAAAATCTCAATCCTGCGGTAGCGGAAGAATTTTGTAAAATCTTTGACGTAACCCCGTACACAAACCCTAAAGAGGATTACAAAAAGTTTATTGATGTACTTTCGCTTTGAGTTCTTTAACCAGCTCTGAAGCATAAACAGGATTAAAGTAACGGCTTACAAGACTTTCGCTGCCCTGATATTCTCCAAGATACTTAATCTCAATATCAGGGCTGTAGCCGCCGTAAGTTTTTATTATACTCCTGAATTTATCCGCAGGAATATCAGTAATAATAAACTTCGGGTTGAATTCCGCAATAAGGTGCATAACTTCATTAATACACTTTCTGAACCTGATTATATTCCCGCTCAAAATATATTCCGCGCCCCAACCATCTTCAAGTGGATTAAGGAGTTCTATTGAATTTGCGTTTAAAAGTTTCAGGGCATCTTTAAAATTACCGCCAAAGTACAGTGCTTTTGTGTCGAATTTTTCCGATACAACCTTCTTAGGTTTTGAAAAAAGGCGTTTAAACAACGCAGATTGTAAAATTCTTGTTTTTAATCCGCCTAACGAAGTGTATAAATATTTACACTTTGCAGCAAAAATTATGTCTTCGATAGGAATTTCACTCGGGCAAACATCAAAACACTTTCCGCAGCGCAGACACTTGTCCAGATATTTGTTTATATCCCGCCTCAAAGGAACCTCGCCGTTTATAATCCCTTTTATCAGTATAAGTATGCCGCGTGCGGTATCACATTCATTCCCGCTCTCAATATAGACGGGGCAGGATTCCTGACATAATCCGCACTTGGAACACTTATGTATACTTTCTTTGTACTGCTTAAGTTTTATCATTTGTTAAGAACTCTTTTTACCCAGCCTTCCACAACTTTTAACGGCGCACGAGTTACGGCAAGCGACCAGGGTTCTACATCTTTTGTAATAACCCCTACAGCACCTACATTCGCGCCCTCTTTAATTCTCACCGGTGCAACGAGAACAGAATTTGACCCGATTTTTACATTATCTTCTATAATCGTTTTACTTTTTACTTTAGTAAGCGGGTTATAATTTGCAGTAATCGTTCCGGCGCCGATATTAACATTTGCACCGACTTCTGAATCCCCGACATAAGACAGGTGGCAGATATTTGTGTGAGATTTTACTTTTGCTTTTTTTAGTTCCACAAAATTACCGATTTTAACAAATTCATCAATCTCAACATCGCCCCTTATATGCGCAAAAGGTCCTATTTTACAATTTGAAGCAATTTTATTTTTGCCGTTAATATAGCAGTTCGGGTAAATAATTGTATCACGCCCTATTTCCGTATCGGGAGAAATCCATGTTGTTTCGGGGGAGACAATTGTTACGCCATTATTTAAGTGTTTATCAATAATTTCATCATGAAGAATTTTAGTAAGTTCTGCAAGCTGCTTACAGGAATTAATCCCCAGAACCTCATTACTATCATCTATTATATACGCGCCGGCTTTTAGCCCTTTTTCTTTTCCCCATTTAACTATATCAGTCAAATAATACTCACCCTGCGCATTGTTGTTCTTCAACTCAGAAAAAGCACGACTCACTTTATCCCAGTTAATACAAAAAATACCGGTGTTAATTTCTCTTATTTTTTTCTGCTCCGCGGATGCGTCTTTTTCTTCTACGATTTCTTCAACCGCACCATCTGACGCTCTTACAATCCTTCCATAGTTTGAAGCATCGTCTAAAATCGTGCTTGCAACAGTAATATCAGATTTATTTTCTCTGTGAGAAATAACAAGAGATTTAATAGTTTCAGGTTTAATCAACGGAGTATCACCATTAATTATAACAACTTCGTCTTCATACCCCTGCAATCTGCCGACCGCCATACTTACCGCATGACCGGTTCCAAGCTGCGGATTTTGAAGTATAGTTTCGGCATAGCCATAGTTTTCTTTCACACACTCATCAACCATTTCAGATTTATGACCGGTTATTACGTACGCATAATCAACCATTCCGCTGTTTTTTACAGCATCCAGAATATACCCGAGTATCGGTTTATCAAAAATTGTATGTAAAACCTTTGGGATTTCAGACTTCATCCGTGTACCCTTACCTGCCGCAAGTATTATTGATTTAACCATCTTTTTCTCCTCTAATCTGTTTTAATTTTATCAGGAAATAAATACATAGTACAGTAAAAAGTAAATTAGGTTTACAAGAAACATTAAAAATATTTCTCAAAAATTTTACGTTTTCTCCAAATTATTTTTATCGGGGGCTATGCACCCCCGTACCCCGCACCAAATTTCTTTCTTGTCTTGAATTGCTCGCGTTAAACGGGTACGC
>CALUTH010000132.1 GCA_944323635.1 Candidatus Gastranaerophilales bacterium | reverse complement strand
AAATCTGTGTTTTGTTACAAAACTTAATAATTATTTCTAAAACACCCGCAGCACAAGGGGTTCAGCTATCATTCTCGCCCGCCCCTTTTTCCCCGTTTTTATCCTTTTCTTCATATTTCTTAATGTTTGTAGGGAAACATGCAAGAAAGATTTTATTTTTTAAACAAAATTAAAAACTTACAGGTTATTATCTTTTAAGGGAATGATATAAAGCAATCAAAAAATATAATTCTATTATGATTGATACACCTGTAAACAAACTTTTGAACTCGTACGGAGAAACTCCCGACTTAGTTTATGACCATTGGAGCGAAAAACGAAAATACCGTGCACTTGACGGCGGGAATCTTAAGCAGTGGATTGCTGATGTACTGCCATATGAGTTGCTGGAACGCTCGCTTAAAGAAACAATTAGCTCGGTTGTATCATTGTGCGAATGTACGAGTTTTTATAACAATTTTCCCGATGTGATTAACACGCCTGATTACGGGGACACATGGGGTCGGTTTGCCAATTATATAGAAATAAATAATCGTGCAATTGCGGAGATGCACGGAAACAGGTGTTCTAACGGCATAATAAGCGCCGTTAAAATGCTGCCTGCAATCCCCCCTTCCGCAAAAAGCTGGGCAAATTGCATAATCCTTTCGCAAATTTTTCCGAATATTTACGGTGATGGATATAATAAAGCCCCGTGGGAGGAAAACTCAATTTACGGAATAAAACTAAATGCCGGATACAGTAATAATATTATTAATTTTTCGATTATTGATAAGATTTCACAGGAGGAACAGTTCAGGGCATTTAACGATGTAGCGCACTTCCGCGGGATAAAAACGGGGTTTAGAACAATAATATCAGAGGATCAGATAAAGGTCGCGCGCCCCGATAAGCAGGATGAGCCCTTTAAATGGGATAATCCTGAGCATGTTGAGCTGTTTATTGAAGAGCATGTCAAGTTGATAAAACTAGGGTTTGAAGCAATTTTTGTAGACTCTGCAAAGCATGTCGGAAACTATGATATGACAAATTATACGGGTGTCGGGAGATTGCCTGATTATCCCCAGATGCAGTATATTACAAACGAAATAAGAGCCCGTTCGGGGTGTACAACTCTTTGTTTTGTCGGTGAAAAGAGTTCCGAAGACTTTAACCGGTACAAAGAAATGGGATTAAACGCAGGGACTGCATTTGTACCTGTTGATAATTTTGATACCGTAAAATACTGGTCGGAGCGTTTTAAATATGATAGAAATTTTGCACCGGGTGTTGAGGTCTCAAACGATAACGACACGGGCGGCAGAAGATATGAAGAGAGACTGCAGAGAATTAAAAACTGCCTTTTCGGGTTTGAAATTGCAAGCGACAAGCTGCCAAGCTTTATGCAGATGGATGACTTATTCCCGTTAAGGTATGACACAAACACGCACCATTTGATGCTTGCAAATCCTTCCTACTCAACGGATGGAACCCCAGAGAGCCACTGGGAAAATCTTTTCGCAAAAGATGATGGAAAATATTACAACCATCTTGTCGGAGAAATTTTTGCATACGCACTATTTCTATAATCGTGTATAATTAGATTATGAGAAATATAGCAATTTTACTTGCATCAGGAACAGGCAGCCGTGTAGGGGATAGTACCCCAAAACAGTTTCTGGAACTTGGCGGCAAATATTTGTTTGAATATCCGCTTAAAACTTTTAACAACCATATAAACATTGATGAAATTATACTTGTTTGTCATCCGGAGTATATAGAGTTTGCTAAAAGTGTAATAAAGCAGAACGGATATACAAAAGTATCCAGAGTAATTCCCGGCGGAAATACAAGGCAGGAAAGTGTCTCAAACGGGGTGTTTTCTATTGTCTGTGAAGAGGGGAAAGTCCTTATACATGACACGGCGCGCCCGTTTGTCACTAATGATGTTATAACACGTGTTCTGGATGAACTTAATATATACAATGCGGTTTCTACGGTAGTTCCGGCGGATGATACAATATTTGTATTAAATAACGAAAACTGTGTTGCGTCAGTTCCGCTGCGTTCATCGCTTGTACGTGTTCAAACCCCGCAGGGCTTCGCTCTTGATACTATCAGAAAAGCGCATTATCTTGCACAGAAACAAAACCTAAATATTGCAACGGATGATTGCTCTCTGGTTTTAAAATTTAATATTGCACCGATTAAAACAATAATTGGCGACGATATTTGTTTCAAGGTTACAACTGCAAAAGACCTGCTGCTTGCAAAATCAGTTATTGAGAATTTCCCCGTGTTCAACTCTGATAAGACTGACAGTTTTTAAAAATTCATCATCAAACAGCAGGGTGTCAACGGAAGTCAGTATTGTTTGTATTCCGTTTTGTATTGATTTAAGCAAAAAATTCTGTCTCAAATCATCAAGTTCCGCAAGTACATCATCAAGAAGAAGAACGGGCGGTTCTCCTGTTTTCTCTTTAAGCATATCTAATTCCGCAAGCTTTAGCGCCAAAATGAGCGTTCTCTGCTGCCCTTGAGAGGCAAATTTTGATGCGTCGTTATCGTTTATATAAAAAATAACGTCGTCGCGATGTGGACCGACACAGCACTGTTTGCGTGCGATTTCTTCTGACTTGCGTTCAATCAGTTCTGCTTTTAAATTCTCAAGTATTGCTTCAACCCCGTCACCGTCATAATCGTATTTTATAGTTAAATTTTCGCTGTCACTTATCAATTTATGCTTTTTGGCTGCAATTTGAGAAATTTCGTTCAAGTATTTCTTTCTGATATGGATAATATTTGCACCGCAAACAGCAAGCTGTTCGTTATAAATACTTAATAAGTCAGCATTTAAGAATTCGTCCTTTAATAACCTGTTTTTCTGCAGCCTTATACGTTCGTATTTTGATAACCTTTCATCATATGCGGGATAAATCTGTATAATCGCTCTGTCCAGCCAGCTGCGCCTGTCCAGCGGCGCCCCTCTAAGGAGCATGAGGTCGCCGGATGAAAATAAAACACTTTTTAAGAACCCTCTAAATTCTTTTGTAGTAACTTTTATACCGTTCACCAGCAGTATTTTTTTTTGCCCCATCTCATATTGCACTTCAATACTCGACTCAACGTCGTTCTTAAGGATGTTTGCTTTTACTGAAAATTTATCCGCGTTAAAATTTATAAACTCTTTAATGTTAGAGGTTCTGGGGCTTTTAAGCGTAGACAGAAAATAAAGCGCCTCAAGGATATTTGTTTTACCCTGACCATTTTTTCCTATAATAAGCGTTTTTTCTGTATCAATTACTCTGTTGATTGATAAACAGTTTCTGAAATTTTTAAGCTCAAATCCGGTAATTCTCATACACAACCAATTAAAAAAGTCGTGCCACTGCCTATCGACAAGTATAAAAGATACTTTAAACGGAATTTGCTCCTGCCTAATATCAAACACCCGCAGGGAATGCCTTAGTGCTGCTATGTTTCCATCCTGACACGGTTCGGCAGCCTGCGCCGCCCGATATTAAGTTATCAACACAAATGCCGCTTGCCATACCTGATATAAAGGCCTCACAGCAGGCTCTGCACCCCGCAAAGCGTTCGGGTCGAGGGATCCGCTAAGTCCCCGTGGAGCACGACAATGTCAGTATAACACAAAATAAAAATTTTTTCTTGAATTTAAATTTTTTTATGCGATGATAATTAAGTGACCCGGCGGCAGGTGTTGAGGCTGTCAGGTGTTGATAATCAAATAATGTTCATAATGGCAAGGTAGCTCCCGCGTTGAGTGGAACGAAACGGATACAGATTTCGTGAGAGCGCGTGCGCTCGAGGCTACTGAGCAGTGACAATTGAATATAAATTTACGAAGTAATGGCAAGGTAGCTCAGTTGGTGAGAGCGCACGGCTCATACCCGTGAGGTCGAGAGTTCGAATCTCTCCCTTGCTATTTTTTTTGTATACACGGGTAATCGCCTTAGCGCGGATTTTACAAATCGCGCTCTTGACCGGCTCAGGTATTCGTCAGTGTATTTTAATGTCCAGTTCGTTGTCTATAGAATAAATTATCGGTTGGGCATACTTGCCCGACAACACTAAATT
>CALUTH010000131.1 GCA_944323635.1 Candidatus Gastranaerophilales bacterium | reverse complement strand
ATTTTACAAGGTTGTTATAATGCTGCTGCGCAAGGATTTCCGTCGGCGCCATTAGTGCTGCCTGATACCCGTTTTCTATTGCTGCAAGCAGCATGACGCAGGCAACAACCGTTTTCCCGCTCCCTACGTCGCCTTGCAGAAGCCGCTGCATCGGTTTGTTTGAGTTCATATCGTTTAAAATTTCGTTAATGGCGCGTTTTTGGGCTTTTGTAAGTTCAAACGGCAGACTTTTTATAAATTTCATAACAAGCCCGTCATCCTTTACAACCAGCGGGTAGGCGCTCAAGTTTGTTTCCGTGTTTTTTCTTGCAAGTGCAAGTTTTAATTGGATTAAGAAAAATTCCTCGTATATAAGAGTATTACGGGCAACTTCAAGCGTTTCCATATCCTGCGGAAAATGGATTTGCTCTATTGCGTCCGCCTTGTGTATAAACCCGTATTTTTTAAGAAGATAATCCGGCAGAACGTCTTTTATTTCAGCCTTATACATTGAAATCGCATTATATATTGCGCGCCTTAAAGTTTTGGGGCTAAGGTTTTCACATAACGGGTAAACAGGCACAATCCGCCCTAAATTGAGGTTTGAGTTTTCAAAAATCTCTGCGGTCATAATGGAATATGTCGGCTTGTCCAGCGTGAGCAGGTTATCATAACTGCTGCGTTTTACCACTCCCGAGAGCATAATATTTGCATTCTTGGGGAACTGTGCTTTTGTACGCTCAAGCATGTATTTGTTTGCTTTGCCGTAAAAAAAGTTTATCGGAAGTTTTCCCGTTTCGTCCGCTACAACGAGTTTGACTATCCCGAGTCCGTTTTTTGAGGTGTAGGCTGAAACCGATTTTATATACCCGAAAACCGTTGTACTCATGCCCTCTTTGAGTGCTTTAATCTTTGTTCTTGATGAGTAATCAATATGTTTTGACGGAAAATAAAATAACAAGTCGTTTGCCGTGTATATACCGAGTTTATTAAATTGATACGCAATTTTAGGTCCTACACCTTTTATATACATTACATCCGTTTGTGAGGGCGGTTTTAATTTATCCGGCGCGGTCTCCGTTTCCGGCGGGTTAAGCTCCGCGCGGATTGCCTTAACCAGTCTTTCAATACACCTTCTGCGTTCGGGGTAGCTGTCTGTAGAATAGTTTGTAAAATGTTCAAGAAGTACAATCCATTTAGGATTTTTACCCGATTCTTTTATGAGTGTTTTCAATTCCTGACATATAAATTTTGAAAAAGTTTTTGTCTTTCCCCTGACATCAATGTATTTGTAAGCCGCTTCCACTTCTATGGCTTTTTTTATCAGGTCAAAATTATACACTTCTGTCCTCTGCAATTCCGAGTACTTCGTATATATCTAACTTCTGGAGTTTACCGCGGATTTGTACATCGGAAATTTTTATTACGTTAACATAGTTTTTTACTTCTTCGTACGTTGTAGGACCGATTAGGAAATTAGTTTTGTAGATTTTGTTGTAACTTTCTATTCTGCTTGCAAGGTTAACGGTGTCGCCTATTACGGTGTACTCCATTCTTCTTTCGGAGCCGATATTTCCGACAAAGACTTCTCCGGTATTAATACCAATCCCGATTTCTATTTTGGGTTTCCCTTCTTCAATCCACTTGTGCTGCAGCTGGCGGACTTTTTTAAGCATATCGTTTGCGCATTTAACAGCGTTTAAGGCATGGTTTTTATCATTAATCGGTTCTCCGAAAATTGCCATAACAGCATCCCCGATGAATTTGTTTATAATCCCGTTGTGGCTTGAGATTATCGGCTCCATTTCCGTAAAGTACTCGTTTAAAATATTGGAAACTTCTTCTGCGGACATTTTTTCACTCATTGATGTAAACCCTCTTATATCCGCAAAAAGAACTGTGACAACCGACCTTTTTCCGCCGAGTTTCAGTTCATCAATGTTTTTAACGACATTTTCCATAATATCGTCGGAGATATATTTACCCATTGCTTTTTTGATTTTTTCTTTGTTCTGACCTTCAAGAAGGAACCTGTGAAGGTAGCCGAAAATCATTGTTACAACTCCGAGAATAACAGGAGTTATAACGTTTATTGCAAGTCTGTTGTAGAAACAAAAACATGCCCCGAAAAAGAAAATAACAAAAGCTGCCGAAATTATTGAAAGCGATACAAAGATTGTTCTTGTGCTTATTAAAATATAAATAAATATTGCCGCGAATATTGATAAGAGCGCGTTTTGCCATAGATTAAAAGATTTAAGAAAATCTTTGTGTACTGCATTATCAAGTACTGTTGCGAGAATATCAGTGCCCGGGTGGCGCGGGGATACAGATGAGTGCAGAATATCAGAAAGCCCTGTTGATGAGGCTTTAACATTTGCACCCAACACAATATACTTGTTATTAAATAATTCCGGCGATAGTTCCGGTTGTTGTCCCGATTTTATACGGTCGTAATCATCCAGAATTTTGACGGCAGAAATTGTCCGGTGTGAATAGTTGTTGCTGTAGAGTTTATAAAATTTAATCGGGGTTCTGTGCTGTCCGCCTACGTATCTCCTGTATTTAGGAGCATATAAATTTACGGACTCACAGGTTACATCGTTTTGCGAAACGGTGCATTCGGGATTGTTATTTGCAAACAAAAATCCTCTGAATGCAAGATACGGATACAGATACTGTTTATAAGCCACAAATAGTGAAATATCTCTTGTAACCCCGTCGCTGTCCTGCGGGCATGTTACCGGCGCGGCGTATTTTAGCACCTTGTAATATTCATCAGGAAAGGGAAGAATACTTTTAAACCTAAATCCTTCAAAGTAGTTTCTGTTATCTTCTACAGGTGTTGAAAATTTATTGTAGTATTGTTCGTCCTGTTCTATACCTTTTAAGTGGTTAGTATAATCTTTAAAAGTTAATTCCATGCCTGCAATAACATTATTCATTTTAGAAATAGAATTAAAATATTTTTTATCGGATTCGGGGTTTTCTTTGTCTAATGTTCCTATTATTGCATCGTGGATAATCAGTTTGGGCTTTGCTGTCTTATTGAGGTACTCAAAAATATTTGAGTACATCTCACGTTTCCAGGGCCAGCGGTATTTTGCGATTGATTCATCATCAATAACTATAATTAAAACATCGTCAGAACCGTACCGGTGAGCGGTAAATGCTTTTGTCATAAAGTCATAAAATTTCGGTTCAAAAAAGCTGTTTGAAACCCAGAAAGCAACAAATAAAAAAATACAGGCTGCAATAAATGTTAAAAATGTTTTTATCCCGCGCATATTATTATGATATAATAAATTAAAGAAAAAGGATAGATGAAAAAATGAGTGAAACATTAATAGATTTATTAACGAGGGAAAAACTATATCCCATAATAAGATGTTCTGAACCTGATGAAGCAATTGAAATAGGCAGAGCAATGATAAAAGGCGGAATAAAGGTTCTGGAGGTAAATATTGAAACTCCGGATTTGTACAGAGCGGTACAGGAACTTTCTAAAGACGCATATGTTTGCGCCGGCAGTATAATAACCTCGCTTCAAGCGCAGATGGCAATTGATTGCGGGGCTGTAATGTTTTCAAGCCCTATATTCCAGATGAATCTTGTTAAAATCTCAAAAAATAAAAGGGTTCCGTTTATTGCGGGCGTTTCAACGGCAAATGAGGCTTATGCGGCATGGAAAGCAAGAGTTCTGTTAACAAAACTATTCCCTACAACTGCGCTGGGCGGCATTACTTATATTGGCGATTTGTTACGTCAAATGCCGTTTTTAAGTCTTATGCCTACAGGAAATATAAAACTGGATGAAGTAATCGGATATATTAGAGCCGGTGCAAAATGTGTAGGTGTCGGACGCGACCTGTATGCTGATTTTACGCCTAACGAGATTACAGAGAGAGTAAAATCTACATTAAATGATATAAAGGATTATACAAATTGGACAAACAATTAGATTTAGCAGTTATAGGCGAATGCCTTATTGAATTATCTTCGTCTGCAAAACTTGAAAATGCTGTAGAATTCCGTAAAAGCTACGGCGGTGACAGTGTAATATCAGCGCTTATGGCTTCTAAATTAGGAACAGAAACAGCGTTTATTACAAAACTCGGAAACGATGGATTCGGACGATACATCTATG
>CALUTH010000130.1 GCA_944323635.1 Candidatus Gastranaerophilales bacterium | reverse complement strand
AGAACGTTAAGCACTGCTATTTTTTTGCCGTTATTGTCGAAAATTCTGCACCCTGTTCCGGGAGTCTGCTCAGGATAATTCAGCGGTCTTATAAGAACCTTATCGTCCGCAATATAGTCAAATATATCCTTCTTATCCCAGATATGATTTCCTGACGTAAAACAATCTATCCCGTAAGAGAGAAGTTCATCATAGTTCTTTTTAGTCAATCCGAACCCGTGAGAGGCGTTCTCTACATTTGCAATAACAAAATCAGGCTTATTCTCCGGCTCAAGAGAAGACAGGTATGTATGAACCGCCGCACGCCCCGGTCTACCAGTTATATCTCCAAAAAATAATATTTTAAACTGATTGTTATCTGACATTGTTTTATTTTGCTATTTCTGTAGTTCTAAATTCTCGTACAACCGTAACTTTAATTTGTCCCGGGTAATCAAGTTCGTTTTCTATTTTATTTGCAATATCTCTTGCAAGTTTTTGCGATGCTAAATCATCAAACATTTCGGATTGAACGATTACACGAACTTCACGTCCCGCCTGTACTGCAAAGGACTGTTTAATACCTTCGTAACTGTTAACAATTTCTTCAATCTTTTGAAGACGTTTGATGTATATTTCAAGGGTATCGCGTCTTGCCCCGGGACGGGATGCGGAAATTGCATCCGCAAGTTTTACAAGAACAGCCTCAACCGTGTTTGCAGTTACGCCATCATGGTGAGCCTCAATTGCGTGTATAATTTCAGGCTTTTCTCCATATCTTTGAGCAAGTTCAACACCAAGTTCTATATGCGTGCCTTCCTGTGTCTGGTCAACAGCTTTACCTATATCATGGAGAAGTCCCGCACGTTTTGCAACATAAACATTAGCGCCGAGTTCAGCAGCGAGCATGCCCGCAATGTGTCCTACTTCAAGCGAGTGTTTAAGTACGTTTTGACCGTAACTTGTTCTGTAATATAATCGTCCTAAATTTTTGATAAGTTCTTTGTTAAGTCCGATTATACCGACATCAAGCGCGGCATTTTCGCCCTCTTCCATTATTTTTTTATCTATTTCTTCTCTTGCCTTTTCAACCATTTCTTCAATTCTTACCGGGTGAATACGACCGTCCTGAATAAGTTTTTCGAGTGCAAGTTTTGCGACTTCACGTCTTACAGGGTCAAAAGACGAAAGAACAACCGCCTCAGGTGTATCATCAATAATAAGGTCAACACCTGTTAATGTTTCAAGAGTGCGGATATTCCTTCCCTCACGTCCGATTATTCTTCCTTTCATTTCGTCATTCGGAAGAGATACAACAGAAACCGTAGACTCAACAACCTGTTCAATCATACATCGCTGCATCGTTGTAGAGAGTATTTCTTTGGATTTTTCAAGCGCGGATTCTCTTATCTTTGCTTCATTTTCTCTTATAAGCTGCATTTGTTCCTGCGCCAGATCGGTTTTTAACTGGTCAAGAAACATTTTCTTTGCTTCTTCCGTTGATAAACCGCTTATTCTTTCAAGCTCAGAAGTTTGTTTCTGGATGATTTCTGCAAGAATATCTTCTTTATCAATAATTTGATCCTTGAGTTTTTCAAGTTCCGCTTCCTTATCGGTTACTTCCTGAATTTTATCCTCAAGTAGATCTTCTCTTTTAATAAGTTTGTTTTCAAGATTAGAAAGTTCTCTTCTTCTTTCTCTTTCATCTTCTTTTATACGTTCGCTCTCAGCCTGTAAGGCTTCTTTTGCCTTAATCAATGCCTCTTTGTGAATAATTGCCTCTTTCTGGGCTAAGTCGGCTTTACTCTGTTCTGCCATTGCTACAACGTTATTGTATCTAACCTGCTGAACTACAACCAGTACCAACAGTACAACACATACAACAGCAGCTGCGATGGTCATTATCATAACTGCACACCTTGTCCTTTTCTATTCTTTTTTATCTATACGCAACTATTCGGTACATATAACCTACCGAAACATTATTTAATAATTTTTAAACAACTTCATCGCATATATTTATCAAAAAATTTTTCTACTACATCTGATTTTATAATATCATGCAATTTCTATTTTGTATAGGATAAAATTATTTTTCTGATATAATAATCCTATGGAGCGCTTTTATTTTAAGAATACTTTTAGTTACAAACTTCTGCTTGTTATTCAGGAGTACTTAAATGTATTTCTTTCAACACTCGGACAGATTGTTATAATGATGGGGAGCGTTCTTAAGCGGATTGTTAAGCTTGACATTGATATGAAAGAGCTTATGTATCAGTGCGCCCGTTTCGGAGTAAGTTCTCTGCCGATAACACTTTCTATTGTCGGAATGTCTTCAATAATCGTTGCAACACAGGTTGCAGGCGAAATGATTAAACAGGGCGGCGGAAATTATGTCGGAATGTTTGTTGCTATTCTGCTTGTCAGGGAAGAGGCAGTTATCATGTCAGGGTTTGCAATAATATACATGATTGGCTCCTCCCTTGCATCTGAAATTGCCACAATGAAAGTTACGGAACAGATTGATGCAATACAGGTACTCAAAGTTGACCCGATAAGATATTTGTTCGTACCGAGAATTCTGTCAGGGATTATAATGATGCCGCTCGTTGTAATTGTTGCCACAGTATTCGGCATAATCGGCGGAGCTGTTGCATCAAACCTTTCAAGCGGACTTTCCTACCGCGCATTTTTTGATTCGGTATGGTTCGGGCTCTATGTCCGCGATATGTATATAAGCCTTTTTAAGGCAGCCGTGTTCGGGTTTGTTATTGCTCTTATAAGCTGTACTTCCGGATATTATGCAAACGGCGGGGCAAAAGGTGTCGGCGATGCAACGACTAAAGCAGTTGTATGGTCATTTATTGCAATTGTCTTTATCGATATGATTTTTGCTATAGCATTTTTCTTTTAATACAGGTGAAAAAATGGGGATACAGGTTAAAAATTTAGTAAAAGAATTTGACAACAAGAAGGTAATTGACGATATATCTTTCAGCGTCAATGACGGAGAAATTCTTGCAATAGTCGGGTTTAGCGGATCTGGGAAAAGTACCGTACTAAAACTCATCAGCGGTCTTATAACACCGGACAGCGGAGACATTCTTACCACAGGTGATATTGCAATGGTATTCCAGTACTCCGCGCTGTTTGATTCTCTGAACGTCTTTGATAATATTTCTTTCGCTCTTGTAGAAAGAAAAGATTTGAGAAAAAAATATACTCAGGAAGATTTAAAAAGAATTGTAAAAGAAAAACTTGAACTTGTAGGCTTAAGCGGTATTGAAGACAAATTCCCGTCAGAACTCTCCGGCGGTATGCAAAAGCGTGTAAGTTTTGCCCGTGCAATAGTAACGGAGCCGCAAATAATTTTGTATGACGAACCCACAGCAGGACTTGACCCAATCTCTTCAACCCTGATTGAAGATTATATCGTAAGGCTAAAAAACGAAACTAACGCGGCATCAATTGTCGTCACACACCAGATGTCAACAATAAAAAGAACGGCAGACAAAGTTATAATGTTATATAACGGCAAAATCGTTTTTGCTGGAACACCGGAAGATTTACAAAGAGAAGAAACGCCATATACAAAGCAGTTTGTAAATGCATCACTCGACGGTCCGATGAAAATGTTTGCAGAATAGTGTTTTTTTGTTACAATTATAGAGGAATGAGGGCAGAATGAAGGTTTCATCATCAATAAAAGTAGGAATACTGGCACTTATAGCGTTAACAATATTTTTTATGACAATATTGTGGGTAAAAGGTCGCTCATTCTCTTCTGCAGAACGGATTGAAATAAGGTTTAAAGACGTAAACGGAATGCGTCCTGGTTCAGGGGTTCAAATGATGGGTTTCAGAGTCGGACAGGTTGAAGAAATTACTCCTGTTATAAACGGTTCCGACAGTTACGTTAAACTTAAATTTGTTATAACTAACCCTAATATATCAATTCCCAAAGCATCAACAATATCAATCCAGCAATCAGGACTTATCGGCGAACAATTTTTGGAAATTACACCGCCAAGCCACAGAACAATATTTCTGCCTGTGTTTAACAAAGAAGTTCTCCCTGCAGATGTTCCTGTAGAAATAAAACTTGATGAAAAATACTACGATGTAGGCTCCGTTAAAAAATCACAAATTATTACTTC
>CALUTH010000129.1 GCA_944323635.1 Candidatus Gastranaerophilales bacterium | reverse complement strand
CTATGCAGAGGGTGTATTAAAATATTTTACCCCTCTGTAAATTTTTGTAACAATATACCCCGAAACATTAAAGTTTTACTAAAATGTGCCGATATATACAACATAATGCATATTAGGGTGTATAAATCGAGGAAAAGCAGTAATAATTGGACTTATATAAAATCAATAACTACAATTTCCGGCGGGCAGCAGAAACGAACATTCATAATGCTATTTCCCAGTCCTTTTGTAATAATTATATTGTTACCGTTTATATTAAACAGACCATTTGCAAATTTCGTTCCGGAGTCAGAAGGGACAAGGAGTGCTCCATAAAACGGGATTTGCACCTGTCCTCCGTGATTATGACCGGCAAGTGTTAAAAACACTTTTTTATTCATACTAAAAAACGGGTCTGGGTTGTGTGTTAATAGTATTGTTGTTAAATTTGCACGGTGCAATGCTTTTTCTATATCAGGAATTCTTGTTTGTAAATCTTCAATTCCTGCAATAGTTATATTTTTATTATTTATTTTCAGTTTTTGTGAACTGTTTTCAAGAACTATAATATTATTTTTATTAAGAACTTCTCGAATATGTGCACCATCCTGCCACCAGTCATGATTCCCTAGGACTGTATAAAATCCGTACGGGGCTTTTACTTTTGCAAGTTCCTCTGTGATTTTTTCTATGGGAAGTGTTTTTGACTCACTGTATCCGTGTACAAAATCTCCTGTTGAAAATACAATATCAGGCTGTTGTTTATTTATTAGTTTTACAATTCTTTTAAGTCGCCCTATTTGTACGGGTGCAATATGAAAATCACTGACAAATACCGCACGGCAACCTTTTAAGTCATTGTTTTGCAGTTTGTATTTTTTTACGAATATAAATTTAGGCTCAATAAAGAAGCCCCAGATAAATAATAACAGGCATAATATCAGAATTATTTTCATAAATTATTTTATTATTCCAAAACCGAGAAGGAATGTACAAATAATAAATATAGCAGCAACAATACCTGTAAGTTTGTTCAATCCTTTTTCAGCACTTTTTTGCGAGGCAAACATGTTGGCAGCTCCGCCTATTCCTGCGATGCCGTCGCCCTTTGGTGAATGCATAAGGATAAGTACGATAAGTAAAAGCGCCGATATTGACATTAATCCCCAGGTGAATATAAGCATTTATTTTTTCTCCTTTTTAATAAAATGAGCCCGCTTGGAGTTAAGTTTAATTGTTTCAAACTTGTACAACCTTGCCGGACGTTTCGACGATGTTTTCGAGAACTCGTCTAATTCAACAAGACCTTCTGTCTGTAAAGCCTTTTTGCGGAAATTTCTCTTATCAAGACTCTTGCCCATGATTAATTCATAAGCTTTTTGCATTTCCGTGAGAGTGAATTTTTCGTTAAGTAATTGATAAGCAACAGGGCACATTTCCAGACGTTCGCGGGTTCGTTTTAGTGAATAGTTAATAATTTCTTTATGGTCGAACGCCAGAGGCGGAAGATTGGAAACTTTGTGCCAGTCTATATCTGGAGTTGATATGATTTCAATATCTTCTGCTCTGATAAGAGCAAAATATGCACAGGTGATGACTCTTGATATAGGGTGTCTTAAAGGGTCTCCAAATGTGTACAATTGTTCAAGGTAAATATTGTCAACATTTGTCTTTTCTTTCAAAACACGCATAGCGGCTTCGTCAAGGTTTTCGGACATCCTTACATATCCGCCGGGTATTGCCCACTTGCCTTTAAATGGTTCATTTTGACGTTTAATGAGCAGTACCTGAAGAGAGTTATTCTTAATAGTAAGAATAACAATGTCTACTGTTATTTCGTGTGTTTTTATCTCATTAAACATAGTGTACCTGTTACAATTATAAAACAAAAAATATTTATGGCAAGAACTCTTGTGATGACTTCTTTAAGGGGCAAGCCGCTAAACTAAAGTAATGTATTTGTTAAAAAATAATATTCCTTGGCTTCTAGGATGGCAGTTTTGTTTCTTGTGTGCTGTATAAACTTTAAATTGTAAAGCTTGGTTTTTATGGGTTCTTGTATGATTTTTTTGTTTATGCGAAAATATTATTAAATTGCACAAGTTGCGAAATCTTAATAGTATTATTATTTAAATAGTTCAATGTAGAAAAGGAAAAGAATATGGCTAGAAAAACTCCACTGGAAAAAATCAGAAACATTGGTATTGCCGCACACATTGATGCAGGTAAAACCACTACAACAGAACGTATTTTGTTCTATACAGGTAAAACTCACAAAATCGGTGAAGTACACGATGGTGCTGCTGTTACCGACTTTATGGAACAAGAACGTGAAAGAGGTATTACAATTCAATCAGCTGCTGTTACGGCTGAATGGAAAGGTCACCAAATCAACATTATCGATACTCCGGGACACGTTGACTTTACTATTGAAGTTGAACGTTCTCTCCGTGTATTAGATGGTGTTGTTGCTGTATTCTGTGCTGTAGGCGGTGTTCAATCTCAATCAGAAACCGTTTGGAGACAGGCAAACAGATATGAAGTTCCGCGTATGGTTTTTGTTAACAAAATGGACAGAACAGGTGCAGACTTCTATCGTGTAGTTGACCAAATTAAAAACAGATTAGGTGCAAACGCATTCCCGATTAGATTGCCAATCGGTGCTGAAGATAAATTCAGAGGTTTAATTGACCTATTTACAATGAAGGCAGAAATTTATACTAACGACCTCGGTACAGATATTAGGGAAGAAGATATTCCTGCTGATATGCTTGAAATGGCACAAAAATACAGGGATGAGCTGGTTGAAGCAATTGCAGGTGAAGACGATGAATTAATGGAAAAATACTTTGAAGATCCTGCATCAATTACTGTTGATGAATTGAAAAAAGGCTTGAGAAAAGCTGTTTGTAACAATAAAATTGTTCCTGTAACCTGCGGTACTGCATTCAAAAACAAAGGTGTTCAATTGTTGTTAGATTCAATAGTTGAATTGATGCCGTCACCTGTAGATGTAAAAGCTATTGAAGGTGAATTGGAAGACGGTACCAAAACAGAAAGACACTCTTCTGATGCTGAACCGTTCTCAGCATTAGCGTTTAAGGTTATGACAGACCCGTATGTTGGGCGTTTAACATTCTTAAGAGTATACTCAGGTGTTATTACATCAGGTTCTTATGTTCTTAATGCTACAAACGGCAAAAAAGAACGTATTTCAAGACTTGTTCGTATGTATGCTGACCAGAGACTTGAAGAAACTGAAGTTTATGCAGGCGACATTTGTGCCGCAGTTGGTTTAAAAGATACAACTACAGGTGATACGCTATGCGATGAAAAGGCTCCTATTATCTTAGAAAAAATGTCTTTCCCTGAACCTGTTATTTCAGTTGCTATAGAACCAAAAACTAAAGCCGATCAGGATAAAATGGGTATTGCACTTCAAAAGCTCGCAGAAGAAGATCCTTCATTCAGAGTTAAATCTGATACAGAAACAGGTCAAACTATTATTTCCGGTATGGGCGAACTTCACCTTGATATTATTGTTGACCGTATGTTAAGAGAATTTAAAGTTGAAGCGAACATTGGTAAACCACAGGTTGCTTACCGTGAAACAATTAGAGGGTCTGCTGATCAGGATTCTAAATTTATCCGTCAATCCGGTGGTAAAGGTCAATACGGACACGTTAAAGTTAGAATTTCACCGGCAGGCGAAAATGAAGGCTTTGTATTTGAAAATAAAATTGTTGGTGGTGCTATTCCTAAGGAATACATTGAACCGGCAAGAAAAGGTATGGAAGAAGCCCTTGAAGGCGGTATCTTAGCAGGATTCCCGATGATTGACGTTAAGGTTGAACTTTATGACGGCTCATACCACGAAGTTGACTCTTCAGAAATGGCATTTAAAATTGCCGGTTCTATGGCGATGAAGGAAGGTACTAAGAAGGCATCTCCTTGTATCCTTGAACCTATGATGAAAGTTGAAATTGAAATTCCGGAAGAATATACAGGTACAATTATCGGAGACATTTCAAGACGCCGCGGACGTGTTGAAGGTCAAGAACCGCAAGGTAATACCGGTAATGTCATTGTAAGAGCAACTGTTCCGCTTGCTAACATGTTCGGTTATGCAACAGACTTGAGATCAAATACAGATCGGAAGAGCGTCG
>CALUTH010000128.1 GCA_944323635.1 Candidatus Gastranaerophilales bacterium | reverse complement strand
GCCAACCAGATACATTGTAAGCACGGTTGAGAGGAGACATATCAGTATAGCGCCAGCCAACGGCGGCACCCCTGCAAGTATCATCGGGCAGAGAACACTAAATACAAGTAAAACCGTCGCCCCGATAGATACAAGGCTGAAAAGTCCTTTTTTCCCGCCGATGATTATCACAAGAACACAGAACAAACCGCCTAAAAAATACAGAACATTCATTCTGTACAAGTCAGCAATAAAGTATTCAGCACCGTAATCCCCCTGTTCAGTGTGAAGGAGAAGTTTGTCCTTCGGGTGAACATGTATGTCGTAATACGGATTTGAACCAATTATATTTTCTAATTTATAAGTATTACCCTTATCCGCCCCGTTTAAAATCTCGACATCAATAATTTGTCTTATCTGCGGGGTATCAGCGCCTAAAGAAATATCTTCGTACTGTATATTATGCGCTCTGCCGAGAGTGAACGCCTCGCCCGCCTGTACCGGTAAAACCGAAATACACAGCAGAAATAAACCGGTTATAATAAGAAATATTTTTTTCATAAAGCCTCTTTTAATCAAACAAACTGCCCTGCACGGGGATATTTTTTATTCCGAGATGTCTGTATCCTTCAGGCGACACTTTTCTGCCCCTCGGGGTGCGCTGCAAGAGCCCTGACTGCAGCAAATAGGGTTCACAGACATCTTCTAATGTCCTGACATCTTCGCTTAAAGCAGCCGCAAGGGTTTCTATACCCACAGGTCCGCCGTCGTATTTTTCAATAATTAGTTTTAACAACGCCCTATCAGTTGTATCGAGCCCGAATTCGTCAATTTTAAGTACATCAAGCGAGGATTCGGCAACATCTTCATTAATAATTCCGTCATATTTAACAATAGCAAAATCACTAACCCTTTTAACAAGCCTGTTTGCAATTCTCGGTGTTCCGCGGGAGCGCCTTGCAATAGCTTTTGCACCTTCTTCCGTTATATCGATGTTCAGGATACCGGCAGTGCGCGTAACAACCTTTGCAAGTTCATCAATTGTATAAAACTCAAGGCGTTTGAGGATTCCGAACCTATCGCGCAACGGGCTTGAAAGTTCGCCCGCCTTTGTTGTTGCACCGATTAGTGTAAACTTCGGAAGCGGGATTCTCATTGTTTTAACGGTCTGGCTTTTGCCTGTTGTCATATCGAGTGAAAAATCTTCCATTGCAGGATAAAGTATTTCTTCAGAAACTTTATTCATGCGGTGGATTTCGTCAATGAAGAGGATTTCACCCTCTTTTAAGGACATCAGAATACCGATAATATCCCGCGGACGTTCAAGCGCAGGCGCGGAAGTAATCTTGATTGCCGCACCCATCTGCTCTGCTATAACACCCGCAAGCGTAGTTTTGCCGAGTCCCGGGGGGCCGTAGAATAACATGTGGTCAAGCGGAGTATTACGCTTTTTTGCTGCCTCAATACTAATCTTAAGCGTTTCTATAAGCGCACTCTGCCCGATATAATCTTCAAAACTCTTTGGACGTATTGAGTTTTCAAAAGTCTTGTCATACTCAATAGAGTCTGATTGGGTTATAGGGTTTTTGTGTTTTTTGGGCGTTTCTTTAACCGCGTTATCTGAAAAAATTGCCATACTACCTTTTATCTGGAAGAGAGAGTTACGTGCAGCCCTTCCATAATATTATAAAAATCTTCCTTCGGGAGTGTTGACATTGAACGCATAGCATAATTAACTTCCGGCTTTTTATCATACCAGCGCCTAGCATTCTCACTCTGATAAAGCCCGAGCACACGCTGCAAACCGAGACTTATTTCTTCATCTTCGTCATCTTTCTTTGCCTCCTCTCGGAGTTCTTTTATCTGCTTAACAATAACGGACAGGTCGCGCGAAAGCGAACGCATTGTTCTGCTGTCAAGGCGTTTTAATAATTCCAGCGTTTCTTGTGTTTCTTCGTGCTCGTCATACCAGCGGCGATTCATGTTATACTCCTCCACAAGTAATATTATACCCGCCATCAGGAGGAAGGTCAATGTTGTAACAATCGAAAATTCCTTTTCAATGCAAAAATAACCTTAATCACAGCCGTAATTTTTATATTTTCATGTTTATAGTACAATCAACTTATGAATTTAGATGCCGTTATAGATAGTATTTTATCCCCGATAGCGGATAAGATTTCAGGGATTATATTTTACTCGGTAACAATTAACGGAGTTAAGGTAGAGTTGCTTGTTGCCCTGCTTATTTTTGCGGCAATTTATTTTACCGTAAGGACAAGATTTATCGGTTTCTGGGGGATTAAGCACTCCATTGAATTAATTACAAACAACTACAAGCACAATGACGGTTTTGAAGGTAAAAAGCGCGGAGAATTATCATCATTTCAGGCGCTTAGCGCCACAATTTCAGCATCTGCAGGTATCGGAAACGTTGCAGGCTCTGCCGCCGCGGTTTCAATAGGCGGACCGGGGGTAATTTTCTGGATGATTATTGCAGGGATTTTGTCAATGGCGCTTAAGTTTGCAGAGGTTCTTCTGGGTGTAAAGTTTCGCCAGTTAAACCCTGACAATACCGTATCCGGCGGACCCATGTATTACATAACAAGAGGTTTAAAAAAGACATTCCTTGCGCCCGTTGCACCGCACCTTGCTAAAATCTATGCAATTTGCTGTGTGTTTGCAATGATTGGCGGATGGAACCTGTTTCAGATAAACGCAATGACCGCACAGATTACGGAAGTAACCGGCGGCGTAAACAGCTTTTTTGCAAATAACGGATGGATACTGGGAACAATAGTTGCCGTAATAACCTGGCTTACAATAATCGGCGGAATTAAGGCGATAGGGAAATTTACATCCCGCGTAACGCCTGTAATGTGTTCTCTGTACGTTTTAAGCGCGCTTATTGTGGTTGTAATGAATATTCACCACCTGTTTGACACAATTATCTTAATTATAACGGAAGCTTTTAAACCGCGAGCTATTGAGGGCGGTGTATTTGCCTGTATGTTATGGGGATTCAGGCGCGCAATGTTTGCAAACGAATCGGGGCTAGGTACAGCACCAATTGCTTTCTCTGCCGTTAACACTTCAAAGCCCGTAAAGCAGGCGTTTATATCTATGCTGCAGCCGTTTGTAGATACGGTCATCGTAGGTGTTGCAACAGCATTTGTAATTGTTGTATCAAAAGAATATCTGAACGTTACTGGGATTGCAGGTATAGAATTAACCTCAAAAGCTTTTGGCACGGCGTTTCCGTTTTTCCCGGCATTGTTAACACTTATGGCAAGCTGTTTTGTACTCTCAACAATGCTCTGCGGCTCATACTACGGGCTTAAAGCGTGGAATTTTTTATTCGGCAGCGAAAAATGGAAAACATCGGTTTTTCAGGTAATATACTGTCTGTTTATTATTGCAGGCTCCGCTATGAATTTTAAAAGCATAATCAACCTCTCGGATGCAGTAACGCTGTTCCTTGCCGTTCCGAACCTGATTGCGGTGTTTATGCTCTCAAATGTTGTAATGAAAGAACTTAAACGATATTGTACAAGATACGGGATAGGAATTTATGGAAAAGACAAAACAGACAAGGCTTGACGAACTAAAAAAAGAGTGTTTAAACTGCCAGAAATGCGAATTAGGCAAAACAAGAACAAACGTAGTATTCTCTGATGGCAATCCGGAGACCGCAAAAGCTGTATTAATCGGTGAAGCACCGGGAGAAAACGAAGACCTTACCGGAACACCTTTTGTAGGCCGCGCAGGGAAACTGTTAAACGAATTTCTTGAAAAAGCAGGGATTTCAAGAGAAAAAGACCTCTACATAATTAACACGGTAAAATGCCGTCCGCCTAAAAACAGAGTACCGGAAAAAGAAGAAAAAAAACAGTGTGAAAACTATCTTATGGAACAAATAGATACAATAAGCCCGAAAATTATAATATTTTGCGGAGCAACGGCGCTAAAATCTTTCTCCGACAGCAAAACACCAATATCCAAAATCCGCGGACAAATTATGGATATTGAAGTTAAGGGTAAAAAATACAAAGGCATCCCTATTTTTCACCCTTCATTTCTTCTGCGCAAACACTCGCTTGAACCGGGAGAGCCGCGTGATTTGATGCTGAAAGATTTAAAAAATATAAAATCGCTAATTAATGAATAGCTTTACATTAAATAACCATACAAAAAAGCGGGAAATATATTCCCGCTTTTTTGATTAGGCTCTGTCACAACAAATGGTTGATTTTTGACGAGAAATAGCGTATAATAATAGTAAGAAACAGTACCACCG
>CALUTH010000127.1 GCA_944323635.1 Candidatus Gastranaerophilales bacterium | reverse complement strand
TAATGATGATATAGATATTCTTGTTGATGATTTACAAAATTTTATTGCAGTTTTAACTGCAAGTAAACTAAGGGACGGAGTTTTTAATACACATATAACAATTAAACTTAGTGATACGGATGCTTTGTTTCATGCCCACTTTTTAGGAGATGATTCTTTGGATTATAATTTCCAAAAAGATTTTATAAAAACAAGGGTATTAAATGAAAAAGGGATCTATGTTCCAAGTAAGGAAAATTTATTTTATTCTCTTTTGTACGTAATGTTATATTCCAAAAATTATATTAAAGAAGAGCATCTTGGCACAATAAAAAAATTAGCAAAAAACTTAAATATTAATATAGAACTTAACAATACAAATCTTAATCTCTTATTAAATGATTTTTTGAAATCAAAGAAATATCTTATCCCCGAATCTGTTTATATACCTCTTTACGGAGAGCACAATGTTTTAGACAAGGGGTTAATTACACGCGAACCCAAATTTTATATTGTTAAAAAGAAAGGTATGATTTGTATTTTTAACAAGAAATTAATCGGTCTTGATGCTTTTCTGGTTAACAGGTTCTTTTTTCTGGACGAAGAGGAACGGCTGTCAGGGTTTGTAAATTGGGTTGACGAGCTTGTTGAGCTTGATAATCCAAAACTTAAGAATTATAGAAAATATCTGGATGAGGACACTTTATTTATTACTTTCAAAAGACGGGTAGGTAAAGTATTGGTTACCAAATTATATGAACATAAAAACAAAAAGATTATTAAAAAGTTTTGTATTGGTGTTTTTCAGCCTAAGAAAATTAAAACTAAATATCTTGTAATTAATTTTACAGAAAAAAGAGTATGTATTCCCGGAAAGACTGTAAATGATTATTTATTAACGGCGGATAAAAAAGAACAAAGAAAACTTTTAGATATATTTATAGGCACCGTATTTAAAAAATTTGCGGCGTCAAAGCAAGGAAAACTAAAGGCAAAAGCTTTTGACATGACCGGAGACAATAGTTTAATGCCGGAGTATGGACATTTTGTATTCTTTGATGATGAATTTAATTTGAGAGAAGAAATGGATGTTGGATATTTGTTATGGCGAATTATTCAATATGCTCCGTTAAAAGAAGATAAGAGGGAAATTTATGCGCAATATTGCAGACGCCTGTTAATCCCGGAGCAATATGAGTACTGGTTAATGAAAGAACAACAGGTATATGAAGGGATAAAAAATCCCCCGAGCAGTAATATCCCTGCAATCTTATCCTGTCTTATTCCCATAAAAAAATACAGACGTAAATTTAGAGATAAATATAAAGGTTTTGATTATCATTATGTAAAAAGAATATTTGGAAAGGAGAACATCTAATGGAATGGAAGAACTTAGACGTAATAGTTTTAACATATAACCGTGCAAATTACTTGAAAATTATGTTAGAGAGCTTATGTAATCAAACGGCAACGGGATTTAATATAAAGGTCCTAAATAATGCAAGTACTGACAATACGGTAGAAGTAGTCAACAGTTTTATTCAAAAATACCCTAATCGTAATATTTCGATTATAACCAACGAAAAGAATCTTGGTAATCCCGGGAATTTTAAACGATCTCAAGAAATTGCGCAAAACGAGTATACAGCTATTTTTCATGACGACGATGCAATTCATCCCGAGTATATAAATACTGCAATGCAGTTATTTAAAAAACATCCTGAGGCGTCAATTTGTACATGTAATTATGCACCCATGTATAATGTAGAAAATTGTAACTTTGAACCTCTGTATAAAGATTATTATTTATATTCTAAGGATGACGGCATTTACTTGCATATGTTAGTAGACAGACCTAGTTTTGCCGCAGATATTTATAAAACCAGCTGTTATAAAGAAGTGAAATATTATCCAGAAAAATATGGGAAATTACATGATATTATTTTTATGTTTGAAACAAATAAATTAGGTGACTTGATATACCTTCAGGGACAAGCTCTTCGGTATAGAATGCATCCGGGTGCCGATTCTTTCGTCTTTGATAACGGACCGTTCCCCAATGAAGTTATGGCGGTTGTCAAACGGATAAAAGAACTCAATTATAATCACCGTGTTTTTGGAAATTATCTATTGTACTATTTTGCAAAAATGTTGTACGAATGGAGTTTTCTTGAAAAATATCTGGATGAAAAACAATTCTTTGAAGAATTAAATAGTATGAATGTATTTAGTAGATTAGAGTTGTTTTGTTTTAAAAATAAAATTACTAAAAAGTTGTTTAAATTTTTTATAAGACGACGCAGAAAACACTATAAACATATAATAAAAAAAGAATATGGCAGAAGATTTTAACAAAAAATTCTATATGATCTAAAATGATTTGTAAATAATAGTTTTCCGGTACTCAAAATACCGGAAAGCTATTATACTAAAAAGGGAGATACCTGAATGGTAACAGCAAAAGGATGGCGGGAACAATAACAGGTTTCAGATAAATAGAAATTCAGGTTTTCTGCTTGTTTCATTTTTTTAATCATGATACATTTTATTTATGAAAAAGATTTGTTTAATTATGTGTTGTCTGGGATTAATAATTGGATGCCAATCTATGTTTGCGTTTGCGTCCGATGCGGAGATAGTTAATACCAACAGCAATAGCGGGGCGGTTATGAAAAAGGATGGTTATCAGTTTAAACAGTTTGGCAATAAGTATTTTGTCCGCGTAGACAAAGATATGGAAATTGTTTCGGTGTTAAAAGAAATATGTAAAGAAAACGGTATTGCTGCGGGTGAAATTACGGGGCTTGGAGCAATAAAGTCAGTGACCTTCGGATTTTTTAATCCCGAAACCAAACAATATACAGAAAAAACATTCAATGAGTATATGGAAATAACAAGTCTTGTCGGCAATGTATCGCAAAAAGACGATGAAGTATACCTTCATTTGCACATGAACGCGTCAGGAAAAGACTACAAAACAATCGGCGGGCATCTTGTAAACGCTGTGGTTAGTGCAACTTCTGAAATTATTATAAGCTCTGAAAAAGGCAGTGTCGGCAGAAAATTTAGTGAAGAAATAGGGTTGAATTTGTTTGACTTTTAGTAAACGATTTACTGTAAATTAAAACACTACTGTAAAGAAGACCGGTAATAGATTTACCATGTACTGTTTTATTACCCCAAATCTTTATTAAAATACCCGACTATGAACTTCAATCTTTTAATCGCCTCTTCATAAGTAATTACTAATGACCCGAGGAGCCTGTGGTCAAATAGTTCTATTGTTTGGCTATTTTTGTTTACTTTTTTTATACTATAGCAGTGATAATTGCTGAAATTTTTACTAAAGTTTGCGGCTGTCCCAGCAACAAAACTGCTGTCAGGATTATCGCTTATTTTGTCAAAAATATCTGTGCTTTCCTTTGCTTTTGTTTTAAGCGTCGGTCTGATACTGTTCTCATTTAGTTTTATAGGCTTTTTGCCGGTAAACATTTCAAGGAAGTTTGACGGCTTGTTAAACTCAAATTCTTCATTGCAGTTAGGGATACGGCATACAAAGGGCTTTTTAGAAGGGTATTGCTGCAAAAGCTTATTCATAGCAACTTCTATTGCCTTAATAACAGGGTTGTGCGGTAAGAAATGCGGGTTCAAAAACTTGTCCATATAAATTAAGTCATCAGTTTCTTTTTGAGTAACAAAAAAATCTTTGCTTTCACCGTTGATGTTTCTGAACTTTATGCGGTAATCGTCTCCTGAATGTGCAATATTTTCAGCAAGAATTTTCATCCCGTTTTTGCTTCTTGTAAGTGCACCGATTGACGCTACAAGATAACAGTCCTGAAAATACTGGGCTGCATATTTAAGGTTTTGGATTTCATTAGGACTTATGGGTTTCATATTTTTTGTAAAACATGTGAAGAATAAAAATTGCCTATATCTTATTATACTTGCAAAGCTGATAAAATCCGGTTAATATAATAAGTATATAGAGGTTGATAAGTGCGTATCCGTCCAATATTAGTTTATAAATATAACATGCCCGCGTGTACGGGAGGTTTAACAGTGCAGTGGTACGGAAATTTACAACCTGCCGGGGCTGATACGGTTACTTTTGAGGGAAACAATACTTCTGCAGGGAATGTCCTTAAAAAACTGCGGAATGTAATATGCCCGTACACCGGTGTGAAGATGATTTCCGGCGCGGAAATTAAGGGTATTGAAAAAAGAATAGATAAATCGACAAATATTAAAACCGGAATAGGTATTTTATCAGGTTACACAGATTATATGCAGAAGGTTGAAAAACAAATGTTTGACACCTTTAAAAAATACTCTGAAACGAATCCTGACGGTAAGTTTCAGGATTGTTTAAAAAA
>CALUTH010000126.1 GCA_944323635.1 Candidatus Gastranaerophilales bacterium | reverse complement strand
TCGTAAGTTGCACGTTTGTTATCATCAATCAGCGTTTCATAAGCCTTACCCAGTTCTTTAAACTTTACCTCGGCATCGGGGGATTTATTTACATCCGGATGCCATTGCCTCGCAAGCTTTCTGAACGCGCTTTTTATCTCATCTTTTGTGGCGTTTTTGGAAACGCCGAGTATTTCATAATAATCTGCCATTCCTCTATTATAATATATTATTCGGCGACGGCAACATTAACCAGTGACGGTCTCAGTACTTTATCGCCCAATTTATATCCCTTCTGTAATTCTTTTATAACCGTGTGTTCGGGATGTTCGGAAGTAGGTGTTTGCATAACCGCCTCGTGGAAGTTCGGGTCAAATTCTTTGCCTTCAGCCTCTATAACTTCCAAACCTAACTTCGCCAATACATCCATTACCTGTTTATGAAGAAGGTCAAAATTATCTTTCATGACCTTGCAATCTTCGACATTTTCAAGAGCCGCTTTACCTCTGTCAAAATTATCCAGCACTTCAAGAAGTTTTTTTAAAGTATCAACAGCGCCGTATCTTATCAGATTTTCGCGTTCCTGCTCCTGTCTCTTGCGGTAATTTTCAAAATCTGCCGCAAGTCTTAAATACTGATTATTAAGCTGTTCAAAATCAGCCTTTACTTTATCCAATTCTGTAGGCGCCGTCTGTTCTTCTACTGCACCTTCCGTATCCGATTTTTCTGTTTCTGCTGACTCAGCAGCATTTAACTGAACATTATCAACCTGTTCATCGGAAGTATCCGCACCATCTAACTGAATGTTATCACTGTTGTCTTGTTGAGCGTCTTTGTTATTTCCATGCTGAGCACCGGCATTATTGCCCAAATTGCCCCCTTTGAATGGATTTGTCATAATTCACCTCTACTTACTATTGTATACACTTTATTATAAATTATCAAAGCAATGATACAAGGAAAATTTATTTTTTTTTAATTATTGAGACGGCAAATTTTTACCATACCCGAAAGGCATATTAAACTATAGAATATAAGTATTTGCTATTTTACAAAAAAGGTAAATAATAATATAAGAGGTCTAAACTATGACAAATAACAAAACCGCCGCATTAAATAATAATATCCAAATGCCCGTTATAGGTCTCGGAACATATACTTTACTCGGCGCAGAGTGTGAAAGGTGTGTAACAGAAGCCATAGAAGCAGGGTACAAACTTATTGACACAGCACAAATGTATAACAATGAAAAGACAGTTGGTAATGCTATAAAACATTTTGACAGAAAAGAGTTATTTATCACTACAAAATTATACTATCCAAGCGCAAGTTATTCCGGTGCAAAAGCAGGGATTGAAAAATCATTGAATAATCTTCAAACAGACTACATAGACCTGTTACTGATACATGAACCTTACAGAGAAAGCCAGGAAATGTACCGTGCAATGGAAGAAGGAGTAAAAGAAGGAAAAATCCGTGCAATAGGAATTTCTAACTTTAATAAACAAATGTATCTGGATTTTATAAAATCCTGCAGAATAATACCTGCCGTTAATCAGGTTGAATGCCACGTATTTTACAGACAGGAAGAACTACAAAGAACACTTGAAGAACACGGAACGCACATGCAGGCGTGGAGTCCGTTTGCCTGTGCAAGGAATAACTCTTTCAAAAATCCGGTTTTAACGGAAATAGGGGAAAAACACGGCAAAACCACCGCTCAGGTAGGGCTTAAATACCTCGTACAAAACGGCGTGTCTGTCATTCCCAAAACTTCAAAAACAGAAAGACTAAAAGAAAATCTGAACATTTTTGATTTTAGTCTTGATGATAATGATATACAAAAAATTAAAACACTAAACAGCAGCAAATCACTGTTTGGATGGTACTAAAAGGAGAATACAAATGGACATACTAAAAGTCGTTACCCCGCGCGGGCTGGAATTAAAAGGCGCTATATTTGAAGCAGCAAACAGTAACACTGCGCTTATTATGCTGACAGGGATTTGTTCAAACGTATTCCAGAACGAATTATTATATTACACAGGAAAACTTCTTCAGGAAAACGGTATTACCTGTATCATAGGACACGCACACGATTCATTTTCGTGTTTTGCGTACAGTGATTTTTCCATCGGCAAACAAAGGCACGCAGGCGTGTTTAATGACGATTTTAATATGGTTTATGAAGATGTTGAGGCTTACGTTAAATACGCAAAAGAAAAAATGGGATTTAAAAATATAATCCTTGCAGGTCATTCGCTTGGCTCAAACAAAATCATACATTACCTCGGAAACACGCCGGATGATTACATAGATTACTTTATTGTATCTTCGCCGGTGGATATTATGCACTGGTGGGGCGTAATGCCGAATATTGACGCATGTTTTGATATGGCAAAATCGTGGGTTGAAGAAGGCAGGGGCGATGATATTCTGCCATTCCTGTTTGGCGGATTTTCGCCGATGACCGCAAACACGGTACTCGGGTTTTATAACGCGGACAACCTCAAAAACTGTCCTGTGCTGAGCGGCGAAGGTGAAACAAAATCTTTGTACAACATAAAACCGAACGGGGCATTTATTATCGGCTCAAAAGACTCCGTAACGGGCGAAAGCCCGAAGGGCTTTATGGAAACACTGAACTCATGGACAAGAGACCCGAAACACAATACTGTAATAGAAGTACCAGATGCATCGCATATTTTCTTTGGAAAACACGATATATACGCCCAAACAGTCCTTGATTGTATAACAAACCACAGATGCTGCGCGGCCGCATAATTTAGTTTTAAAATCATTTTATAATTTACCAATGCAAAAGCTTTTATTCCTTAAAATGAGAAAATATATAAAAGCGAGGGGGTTGAAACTACCCTCGCTATAGGTTATAATGTTATTGATAGTTCTTTTGATGCTCCGGGAGAGAACCGAATGTCTCTCAAAAGAACTATCACTTTTTAATCAAACAATACATCATAAATATTTATTTAATTAAAATTTACAAATATAGCAGAATATGACTTCAAGAATTGAAAAATATATAAAAATATGCTATAATAAATTTATCCTCGAGTAAAATTTTTGAAGGAGCCATTTCAATATAAATGTTTGCAATGTCAGGAGTCCTGCTTACAGTTTTATTCGGGGTGCTTATTTTTTTCTAAAAGCTGTAACAATCCATTTCCTTTTATAACTGTTCCAAACTAGCTTTATTAATGCGCTATCATTATTATTTTGAATAAAAATAATGTTTGGTTGATTGACATTTTTTATAATTTTTCCATTTTTTATTAAATTTGGTAATTGTTTTACAAAATTTATACCATTTAATCCTTCAGAATTTCTTTGATCAATAATATGTGCTAAACCATACCCCTTTTTACCACCTGTCCCCCATACAAAATCAATATTTCCAAGCTCTCTTCTATACATAGCATTTGGCACAAATCCTTTCTGTTCTTTTAACAAACGCTCAATAGCTTGTTCTGGTTTACCACTTTCATTCCTGTACGCAATTCCCCAGTCCTCTCGTTTTTGTAAAACCTTGTTAATATCAGTTTTTCTTACATCCTGTGCAACTTTACCAGCAGCACCACCAATTAATCCACCTGTTACACCTCCTAAAGCAGCCCCTTTTGTAGAAAAAAGAAAAATGTTTTCATCATTTCTTAAACCTTCGCCTGCACCAAAGACTGCTCCTGAAGTTCCACCTGCAATCATACCTTTAACAAGTTGAGTAGCAAGCTGTCTGCCATATACAGGAGTAAGTTTTTTAATTAACGCTGCACCAACTTTACCAACACCCATTCCGGGAACAGCAGCACTGCCTATTTCAAGTGCTGCTCCGCTATAATCTTTCAAGTTTCCGAGTAATCGTTCACGTTCTATTTCCTCGCGTTCTTTTGCATATTTTTCCTTGATTGCTCTTACTTCTTCTATCTTTGAGTAATCATCTCCTTGTTCATTATATCTTACTCCGCCCTGTAATGTTTTGGTTTCCGGCTCCTTCCAACTATCCATCCATTTGTCGACCATTGCATCTATCCTTGCTTTAGTTTCTTTCGGGGTACCAAGTGCCGGTTTATTTGGATTAGCAAAATGATGACCATTTTTTGAACGATAGTGGGCTCTTACCGGTGTTCCGTCATCGCGTGTATACGCTCTGACGTACACAACATCACTTGAATTTCTTAATTCTTCATCGCGGGGAAATCCTATTTCTCCATACTGATAATCAATTGCTTTTCTGTAAAAAGCGTCTTCATCCTGCGGGATGTTTACTACATCTTCAAAGCTGAAAATCCTGCCGTCGTTTGTTTCTTTGTTGTAATAATTTTCTAAACTACCCATTTGTCTCCTTTCTTAACCTTAAGCAACGCTGTATACACCTGTATACAACGTTCTTGAGGTAAATGTTTTTAACTACGTTTCTATACTACCAAATTTTACAGAAAAACCCCAAGAAATGTAACAAAAACTTGTCTTACTCACTCGCGTTGAACGGGTCTACAGGCAAAAAC
>CALUTH010000125.1 GCA_944323635.1 Candidatus Gastranaerophilales bacterium | reverse complement strand
CCGGCTGAAATACCGGCACAAATTCTGTTGTAAGTATAATTTTATCTCTGAAAGGCTTAACAGCTTTGCCGACCAGTTCTTCATTCGTATAAGGTCCGTAAGCCTCTGCCGTATCAAATAAGGTACACCCTAAATCGTACGCCTTATGCATAAGTCTGATTGACTCTTCTTCCGGCGGCAGAGCACCGTATCCGTGAGAGAACCCCATACAGCCCATACCAACAGCACTGACTTCAATATCTCTTAGTTTTCTGTATCTCATAGTTGTGTCCTTTCTTGTTTAATTTTTTGCCATGTACATTTCAAACAACGCTTTAAGCTGGATTTCACAAAATTTTTCCGTCCAATCAAGCGGTTCGAATTTTCCGTCAGACATACACCAGCAGGTCATCATTCCGTAAAGCTCACTGATTATAATATGAGTCAGGACTTCTACCGGTGTTTCCTGTTTAAGTTCGCCGTTTTTAACCGCATTTGTCAGAATTTCCCGCAGCATTTCAACATCATAAACCCATTTTTGTCCGTCTTTGTTATCTGGAACAGAATTGGGGTCTAACACATCACGCACCCACTGACGGCAAATATGTATTCCCCCGTATTCCACGCATTCCATAAATCGGCGGAAATAGTGGGTTAACTTTTCGGTTATTTCCATGCTGTCCATTTTATGGATTTCTTCCGCTATTTCACCAAACGGCACCCTGCTAATATCAAGCACAATGTCCTCTTTGCGCTTAAAATATGTATAGAATGTGCCCTTGGCGACCCCCGCCTTTTTAGTAATTTCTTCAACATTAATTGCATCAAACCCTTTTTCTTTAAGGAGTTCCAGCGCCGTTGAAACGAGTTTACGTTTAGTTTCCTGTGCAGATATTTGTCTTTTGTTCATAAATTTGTCTCCGTTATAAAAATATTATACAATATGATTGACTTAAAGTCAATGACTTTAAGTCAATCATAGATTAGCCTATCATCTGCGCCTGCAATTAGATTATTTTTTCTACAGTTTCTTAACAAAACATTAATGGAGTGGATGGACGTCAAACTCGTATTCAATCATGCGGATTTCAGGCTTTTGAGTAAAAAAGCGCTTGCAATGGTTAACGAATACAAAGAAAAAAGCGTATTTCTGCGCGGGATTATTCCGCTTATAGGTTTAAACTCCTGTCAACTTTATTACAACCGTGCCGAACGGAGCGCCGGAGTATCAAAATATCCGTTAAAAAAGATGCTGGCATTTGCCTGGACGGGAATAACTGGATTTTCTACATTCCCGCTGAAACTTATTTTATTTGCGGGAATTACCTGTACATTAGCGGAACTTCTTTTCGGAATAGCTTTATGTATTATGTATTTTACGGGAATGCGTATATCGTATCCGGCTGTTATTTTGTTATTTATAGTCTTCTTTAGCGGGATTGTTACAACATGCCTCGGGATAGTCGGCGAATACGTCGGGCAAATTCTGGCGGAAGTTAAACAAAGACCGCGTTACCAGATAGATAAAAGGATAAACATATAATGGAAAATGTAAATATTTTAAGATTGTCAAAAGAGTATTTCAGATATTGTATAGTAGGTGCTATTGTAACCGGAATCGATTTTTTGCTGCTGATTTGCGAAGTGGAGCTTCTCCACATACATTACCTGACAGCGGCTTTTATTTCATATACAACAGCAACCGTAATACACTACTTTTTGAGTGCCAAATATGTTTTCACGGAAAGCGAAACGGAACAGAACTTTTCAGCATTTATGATATTTCTTCTGCTTGGAGTTCTGGGGCTCGGGCTGTATGAACTTATGATGTTCCTTTCAGTGCATTCACTCGGGATGCATTACATTCTTGCAAAAGTTTTTGCAACAGGAGTATCTTTTACGTTTAATTTTCTTTACCGCAAATATCTGCTGTTTAATTAAACCGTTAAACAGCAGCAAGCGGTTCCCTTATACATCTTTATAATGATATTTACCCCATCCCTTTACCCCGAACTACTGTCCCGTTAAACTCAATTTGTCATGCTGAACTTGTTTTCTTACTCACTCGCGTTAAACGAGTCTACGGGCAAAGGCTCACGCTTTGCCCTCCGCTCTCTGCTCATTCGCGCTTCAGCATCTTATCAACGTGGCGTTATACTTGTTTTCTGATAAGATCCCGAAACATCTTGGATTATGCTGGGTGTCGGAAAATTCCACATTTTCCTCCACCTTACGGGCTGGGTTCGCTCTCGCTCACACGGCGCCCTGCCGCAAATCCGCAAATTCGGGATGACATTTTAATTTATTGTGTCTTATTTATCTTTTTTATTTACAATGACTGTGTTTACTCATTTTTTAGATTTTTATTCCATATTTTACCGGACAGTAATGCTTTACCCCGCTTACCCCGCTTATTCTTTTTAATGGCAACGCACAGCACTAAACCGGTACAGGATGTGCACTTGCAGGAATAAACACCTTCACAAGAGGGGCAAACTTATTTTATTTACCAATTTACCCCCATTACCCACTTCTTTATCCCTGCCGTTTTTATTCTCTTCCAACCACAGAGTATTTCACACCTTCCTGACGGATTTCAACAGGCGGCAGGTTTTTCAAATCCTTATTTCGCACAATAAGCAGGTTATTCGGACGCACAAGTTCATTTTCAAACCACTCTAAATCATCCGCGTGAAAATCTATCAGCGGAAGCCCTGAATAATACAGGAGGCTGTACCTTTTACCCGTACCGTAAGTAGAGATAGTCTGGTTATTTTCTTTTGCAAATTGTGCAAACCTCATTAAATCATCCTGCCCGAACGCGTAATCAAACCTGTATGCAAACGGGGTTACAATCCCCGAAACGAGTGTCATAAAAATAACAAGCACGATAAAGTTTGCAAACCTTTTACCGCTCAATAATGTCCATATACTTGAAACAACAAACGGGAAAAGAAGAATAACAGAAACTATTTGCACCGGCATAAAGTTGACAGCAACTTCACGCGGCAATACAAAATGCACAAAACACATTCCGATGGTTGCAATGGCAAAAAATATGTTCATCACAATCAAGGAATTTTTTACAAGTTTCGTATCCTCTTCTATATACTTAAACCAGATGCTCCCCGCAAGAACAGCAAAGAACGGATAAGCGGGAACAATGTAGGTTATAAGTTTTCCGCCCGACGAACTAAAGAATAACAAAATTACAACTGCCGCAATCGCATTCAGCCACAAGAATTTTGTATAATCATCCGTATCTTTAATCCCCTTAAAGTCCCCCGCCAGAGTTCTGAATTTTGAAAACAGTTTTGGCAAAAGAATAAATATATGCGGAACAAGCCCCCAGAAAAGGGTTACAAGATAAAAGTACCACGGCTGTGTTCTGTCAATTATTTTTGAGCCTAAAAACCGCAGAATATGATGTTTGTAAATATATTCCTCAAAGAAAAGCGGATTATATTTATTAAACATAACAATATGCCACGGAAGGGTGATTACAAGAAACAAAATTCCGCCAACCGGTATATATTTAAGCGCATCTTTTGTTCTAAAAATGAAACTGCAAACAATTATTAAGCCAATAGGGACAGCAATTCCCGGAAGTCCCTTAGCAAGGACAGCAAGGGCTGAAAAAATATAAGTTAAATACCAGAAATATTTTTTATTCTTATCATCCGCAAAGAAAGTATAAAAATAACAAAAGCATGAGGTAGTAACAAGACTTGTAAACACACTGTCAAGTATTGCAATTTTAGTAATAAAAATATATTCAAGCGAAGTTAAAAGCGCCAAAGACGATATTACCGCAAATTTGAGATTTTTAACTTTCTTACAAAGCGCAAACAAAAAGCCGAGCGGCAGCAGTGAAAGAAGAACAATCGGAACTCTTGCACTCCACTCGGAAACCCCGCCAAATAATTTGAAAGACAAGCATTCCAGCCAGAAGAAAAGCGGAGGTTTTTCAAAGAAATACTCGCTGTTAAGATACAGCGTTAAAAAATCGCCTGTTCTAAGCATCTCTTTTGACATATAAACATATCTTGTTTCATCGACATCCAGTAGCGGATATGACCCGAGAAACAAAAGATAGCCGGCAATAAATACTAAAACTGTTATCAAACACAAAACTATATTTTTATTCTTCATTTTTTATTCCTTTTTCACACTATTTTTAAGAATAAAAAAAGAATGTTAGTTTTATGTTAAGAAGAGAAAATATATAAACCCGCTCATTAAAAAAGACACCTTTAAGGTGTCTTATAATCAAATGGTACCCCCAAGCGAATTCGAATCGCTGTCTACACCGTGAAAGGGTGTTGTCCTAGGCCTCTAGACGATGGGGGCTTATCGACACTAACTATCGTACCAGAACAATATTTTTTGTCAACGGTCTGTTTTTGTCCACACTCCGCCCACTGTTATCTGGAATAATTTTATATAAATTATTCATATAACAATATATTATTAAAATAAAGTACCTTAAAAAAATATCAAGACAATAATTTTATCGGGGGCTATGCACCCCCGTACCCCGCACCAAATTTCTTTCTTTGTCTTGGA
>CALUTH010000124.1 GCA_944323635.1 Candidatus Gastranaerophilales bacterium | reverse complement strand
AATGGTGATATTTCTCCAAACAAAGAAGGATACGATATATACAAATACAAACTTGATGCCAACGGTAATATGATACCATCGTCGAATGCTATTGATATGCCATTGTATGCGCCGCAGCCGGTGACACCGCCAAGCAGTGGCGGCAGTTCAGGAGGAAGTAGTGGTTCAAGTGGAAGCAGCGGAGGCGGTAACAGTAATCCGCCTGCAACGCAGCCTGATACAACGCCGTCTAATCCACCTGTACCGGATCCGGTGCCTGAACCTGAACCTGAACCGGAACCTGCGCCTGACGGCTCAGACGGTGGTAATAACATCGGTGATGATAATTCGGACTCTAACGGCGGGATTAATACCGGCAGCGGAGAAAGCGGCGGGGTAGCCGGCAGCGGTTCAACAATATTAGACTTAGAAGATGATAATACCTATATTGGCTCTTTTGATATGTATAAGGATAAAACATCCGGTGAGTATTACTTTGTTATGGATTTAAGCTTCTGGGCTGGTTTATCTCCTGAGAGTTCAATACAAGTTATTGTTGATACTCAAATTGACGGAGAACAGGTAACAATTTCTCAAGACCTTACAATTTCAGAAGTTGCAAATTATCCATTTTCTCATTCAGAAGCAAGTACTAATACTAGTTCTAGCAACGGGAATCTTATATGGCTTGATGACTACGATAATAATCCGACATTAACTATGTATATTTTGATTAATGGTAATCTATTAATCGCTGATCCAAATAAACAAACATATACAACGACCTCTTACGGCTGCAATGACATTATTGCATATATGACACCGAATGGGGAATATGTTGAAATTGCTGATGGCGGTTGGGGTACAACTATAGCTTCGTTAGGTGCAACATTAGGAGATGAGAGTTTAGACTTTCCAACCATGGAAACATCCCAAAACATCCCGCAGCGGGTTAAAGATTTGATTAAATAAAACTTATCTCTCTTAAACCACATTAAAAAAAATGAGGTTTTCTTTTGGCAAAATTAACCAAATCAATTCAACCATTGGGATATAATCCTTATATACCAACAGCTTTCAAAAATTCCCCTCAAAATATTAAAAAACTTAAATTTTTACCGATATAAGTATTGCAAAATTTTACACTTTGATGTATAATGCATGGGTCAGAGGTCTAAGTGTAGGAGAATAAAATTATGGCAACCGTATCACCGGTGAGCTTTGGGCTTGTAACTCCAAAGTATACACCACAAAAACAACAAAATACAAATACTCAATTCGCAGCAACTCCCAAATACACAGGCGGAGATGTTGTTCCTAACCAAAAATCAGCACTCGCAGTGCTTTTAACTTCAGCAATGCTCTGCACTGTTGCAATAGTTAATCTTATTAAAGCCGGGAGATAAAGTTTTTCTTCTCCCCCGGCAAAACGGGTTCTTCCCGTTTTTTCTCCTCTTTGTAATTTAACTTTTTTCGCCTCTGATTTAGTGTATAAAATACATCAATTATCAAAAATTCGTTTTTACAAAAATATACATTTGCGAGAAATTTTTAATAGTTTACTATAGAATATATACAAGTAGTAATGGAAGTACCGATTTAATGATGGAAACGTTTGAACTGACAAATTACAATTTCTATTCTTCAAGGCTTGATATGGAATTAATTTCCAATATTGTAGACGCCCTCAAAGAAATAATAAAAGAAGACAAAAAAGAAAAACAACCGCTTTTTCTTAAAATATCAGACAATTTTATTATGAATATTGCAAGAAAGGTCGTTCAGGAAAAGAAAAAAACATTCCTAATCGGTATAACAGGTGAAAGTGCATCCGGCAAAACAGTTTTTGTCGACAATACAATTGAAGCCTGCGTCCGCGATAAGCGAGAAGGGATTTATACAGTTATCCGCTGTGATGACTATTACAAAGATACTTCCAAAGAACTGATTGAAGCCGGCAGCTACGAAGAGCTTTTTAAAACAGGTTTCAGCTTTGATACTCCGGAAGCCATGGATTTGGCGCTGATGAAAAAACACATGACTATGTTAAAAGAAGGCAAAACTGTAGTATCACCCAAATACGATTTTAAAACCTGTGTCTCCGACCCTAACGGCGAGGTTAAAAAGCCGGCAAAAGTTATCCTGACAGAGGGCTTGTACGTTCTAAATGAAGATGTACGCGACATTCTTGACATCAAAGTTTACGTATTCACACCTATTGACGTAATCAAAGAACGCTGGTACAAGCGCGCGGTAACCCGCGGGAAAACAGGCGCCGCCGCCGATATGCAGTTTGCGGATGTCAACGCAACCGCACAAAGATACATAAGACCGACCTATCAGATTGCGGACTGTGTAATTAACGGAATGGTTGACAAAGAGTACATTAAAGTTATCACCGACAAGATTTTCCAAAAACTATACGAAATTTGCGCTTAACACTCAGCCAAACAGCCCCGATGCCACTCCCCCACCACCGGATAGCGCATTATTGGACACAAATACCTGTACTCACCATCTTAGGTTTTATTCTTCTTCATAAGCAGGCGCGGTAGTAATATATTCAGTAGTAAATTTATAGACTTCCATAGTCTTAGAAAAATAATCCTTATAAAATCCCGCCTTCTCTTTTAAAGAAGTCCAGAACAAGCGTTTGTCAGGCAGCTGTTCCCATACAACAGGAAGATAGACCCCGCGCTTTCCTTTATCCATAAGGATTATACCGTACGGGTAAATTTTTGATAATAAGTCCTGTTCGTCCTTAAAAACGATTTTTTCAGGTTCCGACAATATTGAGATAGAAATCGTTGTATCATTGTATTCCTCAGGGCGCAGCGGTTCAAACCTCGGGTCAAAAAACGCCGCAGACTGCGCATTTGCAACAATATCATTAATCAAAGGTTTATCCGAATATATAGACCCTATACACCCGCGCAAATGTCCCGTGATTTCAAGAGTAACAAAAGACGCCCCATACTGCTGCAGTACCGCAGGCGGGTATTCGGGCTGATATTTCTGCCCCTCAAAACCCATTATTATACTTTTTTTACACTCATCTATCAGGTAATCGGAATAAAACTTACTTATAAACTCTGTTTTCCTCCCCTCGTACAACATCCAGGAGCCGTATCCGACGACTTTTGTATTATCCCCTGATATATCACCGGAATTATACATTTCAAGCCTTATCATATCAAAGCCGTGTTTATGCGCAAAAGAAGTTAAGCCGCACACGCCGATACTGCCGCAAGCCTGTTCGGGCACAAATTTTTCAATATGCCCCGTCTCTATCATCCATGCCGTATAATTATCAGTCTGTTTTGCCACGTTATCAGGATGATAATGGCTTAAGTCAGACGAAATCACAAAACACGCCCGTTTCCAGAACTTTTCTATCAGTGCCGCAACATCCTCAAAAGTACTTCTGCCTACAAGTACGGGTATTATTTTAACTTTATGTAGCCCTTTAAGCAAATTAGCTGCATTAATTATCTTTGTATTATTCGTATAGTACTGTATAAACGGAAGCTGCACCTCAATAGAATGTTCTTCCTCAAACGGCGTATTATTAACATAAGCCCCGAAACTATCCTGCACCTCCTGAACAAATTGTTTGTTGACCTCCAGACTTCCGAACGGGGTTTCAAATTTGTCATACTCAGGCAGCGCAAAGCCCTGAAAATCATAATGGTGCGACGGTGCTATGATAAATACATTCTCTTTAAATTTCAAATGCTCAAACCCGAAATTCATAGCATGTCCGGAGAACTGATACCCCGCATGCGGCACAATAACAGCATTTGATTTATACAAAATCTCCTTGCCGCTCGCAAACTTTTTTATCAATTCAGCAAGCTGATTTGAATCTGACGGGTAAAACAGCCCCGATACATTTGGAGATTTTTTAGTTGAATTGTCCATAGGTTTACACAGTATTATACACTAAAGTGCTATTAAAGTAAAAAAAATATTTGCTAATAAAAAGCCCCCTTGCAGTGTCAAAAGGCACTTAAAGAAGGCTTTGATGAATTAGAAACTTTAATCATGTACTATAAAATACTATTACATCGTAACACTTGATAGCAGGTATCAGTCAAGGGGGAAGGATGAAAAGTAAACATTAATTCCCCGCAGAACCGGTTGTATTAAAATTAGAAATTCTACATTAATGCTTTTGACATTTATTTTTTTATGGTAATATAATAATATCGTAATTAGCCGTTGAGCCGGTTAATAAACTTGAAAACAGTATTTACATAACTGCTTGCCCTTGTGGCACTCTGCCGACGAGGAGGTGACTAAATGTCACGTCCGAGGAGAGGGGAGGTAGACTTGTCTACCGATTCCGGCACCTTTTGATAATTTAATCTATATAACTGCTTGCCCTTGTGGCGGAATCGGTAGACGCGTTGGACTTAAAATCCAATTGGGGCTCAACCTCAGTGCCAGTTCAAGTCTGGCCAAGGGCAGTTTTTAAAGACCTGTAGAAATACAGGTCTTTTTTAATATATAGAAATCTTTTGTAAATCTCCGTCTGTACGTAGTGCTCTAGCCGAGAAATGCGAACCGTAGAGCATTTTTTGACATGCGGGGGGGGCTTTTTTTGCAGGGCAAAAAACAGGAAACAAAAAAGAGTTAACCTGACATCCGTCAAATTAACTCTTTTATTTAAATTAGGTCTCGGCAACGGCTATCTT
>CALUTH010000123.1 GCA_944323635.1 Candidatus Gastranaerophilales bacterium | reverse complement strand
AATCGTAGAAGAAATAAAAACCCCGCTAATCCATATTTTACGAAACGCAATAGATCACGGAATTGAACATCCTGATGAAAGAAGGGCAAAAGGTAAAAACCCGATGGGGAAAATAATGCTCTGCGCGCGTCAGGACGATAACAAAGTTATTTTGGATGTCATTGATGACGGTCAGGGCTTTAACCTCAACAAAATCAAAGACAGAGCCTTAAGCCACGGATTTTTAACACAAGAAGAAATAGATACAATGAGCGACGAAGAAATAATGAATATAATCTTCTGGCCCGGATTTACGACGGGAGATTCTATTACAAGTATTTCCGGACGCGGAATCGGACTGGATGTAGTTAAAACAAAGATTTCACAGCTTAACGGCAAAGTCAAAATAATATCGGAATTTGGTAAAGGCAGCTGTGTTCATATAGAAATACCTGTCACAATGACAACATTGAGAGTTTTTCTTGTAAAAGTTTCAAATCAGACTTTTGCAATACCAATACAGGTAATTTCAACATTTATCCTTAAAAAATTTGATGAAATATCATCAAATAACGGCAACCTCTCAATACAGCACAACGGAGAAATAGTACCGGTTTATTACTTATCAGACGTACTTAACCTGCAATCCACGGAGCGTCGTGAAAAAGAAATTATACTGATAATAGAATCAGAGCAGAAAAAAATAGGTTTAATTGTAGATGCTCTCTTCGGGGATCAGGATATTCTCCAGAAAAAACTTGCACCGCCGCTTTATAAAGTCAAAAATATTTCCGGTATTACAAATCTGGCATCGGGAGAACTCTGCCTTATTCTGAATATACAGGAAATGGTCAAAAATATCGGCGCTCAAGCTGATATTGCTGCCTCCCCCAAAGTCCTGACATCAGATATTTTATCATTTAAACGTATCCTTGTTGTTGATGATTCATTAACAACAAGAACAATGGAAAAAAATATTTTAAAAGCCGCAGGATACATTACTGATGAAGCAGACGATCCGTTTGATGCATTTAACAAGCTAAAACTTAATCACTATGATCTAATTGTAAGCGATATATCAATGCCAAAGATGGACGGTATGGAATTCTTGACAAGATTGAAAAATGATGAAATGTACGCGGATATACCTGTTATAATAGTCAGCAGTATGATTGATAAGGATGTATCAAAGCAAGCTCTTGCACTTGGCGCAGAAACCTGTATTGCAAAAAATGACTTCTATCAAAAATCATTCCTTGATATTGTTGCAAAACTCTTAATGAAGTACCACAACTAACTTCCTTTTTACAGATATACAAACTTTCGGAAGAATTAAAAATTTTCCCGAAAGTATAGTGAACAGTGCTAAATTCGAATGGGACCTATCCCGCGTAAGACCTAGCATTCACGCACATAATACCGAATTTAAAAAAACTCCTCAAATTGCTGTTTTTTGCTTTTTGCATAATCGTATTGTAAAATTTTGTTAAGATATGGGGGAATAATTGTAAATTTTACAAATATTCTTTTTTTATAGTATTATATAATTGTTGTTATTAGATTTATAAAGGAGGCTTATGAAGTGACAATGCAAACATCGTTAAGGGAACTTGAACAGGGAAGTATCAAGGAAATGCACTTAGGACAACATGTACTGGCAGAATTTTTTGAGTGTGACCCCAATGTATTAAATTCAATTACCAAAGTAGAAAAGTATATGATAGATGCGGCTCTAGAATGCGGAGCAACAATAGTACAAAAATGTTTTCACATGTTTAACCCTTACGGTGTAAGCGGAGTTGTAATTATTTCAGAAAGCCATTTGGCAATCCATACTTGGCCGGAACTCGGATATGCGGCAGTTGATTTATTTACCTGCGGCAGCTCCTGCGACCCGATGGTTGCTTATGAATTTCTTAAAAAGAAATTCAATTCACGCGTTGCTAACTATACCGAATTAAAACGCGGTATCATTGACACGGAAACGATGAAACTCTCTAATCAAAGATTTCAGTTAGCACAACAATTATAATTTTATTTTATTATACTAAAGCGGTCGGGATATTTAATCCCGACCGCTTTTTATCCTGTTGATACGAAGTTTTAAAGATTAAAATTTATAGTTTCTGCCGCCAGCAGAAATCAAATCAAGATTCTTTAAAAGGGTATCTTTCATATTGCCTTCAGGGAATTTCTTTAATTCCCTGTCAATCGCCTCAAACCCGAGTTTTTTGGTTTCAGGAGACGCATAATCAAGCAGGTATTCTTTTAAAGTCATCAAGCCGTTTGGCGTACAGAAATTGTGGATTTGTTCATTTTTGCATACCGCCATAAAACTTTCACCCGTTCTGTGAGAAGAATAGCAGGCAGTACAGAAACTTGGAATATGCCCGAGTTTTAAGAGCCATGCAACAACTTCATCAAGTGAACGCCTATCACTTATATCAAACTGTGCCGTATCTTCCTCATAAACCTGTTCGGTATATCCGCCGACACTCGTTCTTGAGCCGCCGCTTATTTGTGAAACACCGAGTTCCAAAACTCTTTCGCGGCATTTTTGACTTTCTCTGGTTGAAATTATCATGCCCGTATACGGAGTAGAAACTCTTATACATGCAACTATTTTAGCAAATGTATCATCATCTATACCATTTTCAAAGGCAGAAGGATCAATGTCATCCGCTTTCTTAATTCTCGGAACGCTTATCGCATGCGGTCCTACGCCGTAAACAGCTTCTAAATGCTCAGCGTGCATTAAAAGCCCTGCAAATTCGTATTTATAACGCTCTAAACCAAACAAGACACCGAGGCTCACGTCATCAATTCCCCCTTGCATAGCCCTGTCCATAGCCTCTGTGTGATATGCGTAATTGTGTTTTGGTCCCGTAGGATGCAGGCGTTCATAGCTTTCTTTATGGTATGTTTCCTGAAACAATACATAAGTACCGATTTGCGCCTCTTTTAAACGTCTGTAATTTTCAACTGTTGTCGCCGCAATATTTACATTTATACGTCTTATACTGCCGTTTTTGTGTTTTGTTTCATAAATTGTTTTAATAGATTCCAGAATATACTCAATCGGATTATTTACAGGGTCTTCACCGGATTCAATAGCAAGTCTTTTATGCCCCATGTCCTGAAGCGCTATTACTTCGCGTCTTATTTCTTCCTGAGTCATTTTTTTTCGCGGGATATGGGTATTTTTCTTGTGGTAAGGGCAGTAAATACAACCGTTTACACAGTAGTTTGAAAGATACAGCGGTGCAAAAAGAACAATCCTGTTCCCGTAATAATCCTCTTTTATTTCGCGCGCAAGAGCATAAAGCTCCTGATTTTTAGACTCTATTTCACATGCCAGCAGCAAAGACGCCTCTCTGTGATCCAATCCCTTCCTCAATCTTGCTTTATCAAGAACTTTATCAATCAATTCTTCATTATTCTTATTTTTATCAGCCCACTCTAAAGTGTCCAATATTTCTTCATGCGAAATAAATTCTTCCGCCTTAGCAGATTTAGGATTATACATACTTACCTCCTATCCCTCCATTTATATTTACATCATAACACATCAAGATTAGGAAGGATTTAATTATTTATTATACGTAAACTGCAGGAAATTCCCCATCAAATTTTCGTTCCAAACCTGAACATCATCAGGAACGGCAAGTACAACGGGCGTAAAATTCCAGATGTATTTTATCCCTGCTTCCACCATATAATCAGTGACCTGCTGAGCAGCATTATAAGGAACGGTAAGAATTGCTATATCAACATCCATTTTCCGAGCCTGCCCTTTTAAATCTTCTATCGGATAAACCTTCTTGCCGCCTACTTCAACATCATGTTTCAGCGGGTTATTATCAAATAAAGCCAGAATATTCAATCCGTAATTTGAAAAGTTATTATATTTTGCAAGCGCAAAACCTAAATTCCCCGCCCCGACAATAAAAACATTTTTTACTCTGCTAAACGCAAGTTTGTGTTCAATAGCAGATTTTAATTCTTTAACGTCGTAACCAACACGTGATTTTCCGCTGTTATCCAGCATCGCAATATCTTTTCTTACCTGCGAATCATCTATTCTTAAAAGACCGGCAATGGTCGTTGAAGAAATACTGTCAATCCCTTTTCTTATACAATCCGTAAGAATACAATGATATAGTGTTAAACGGTTAATAGTTTTATCTGAAATTTTTTCTGACATTACATCACCTGCAAATTATTTAACTTTTTGTTACCCCCGATTAAGCCAGAAAGACGCCGCACGTTTTTTCAAAATATTCACACCGCCGGACAAATCTCCGCTTAAGAAAAAAGGGCGGGGAAAAAATCCCCGCCGCTTTAAATCACCAAATACTACACAACACCGTTGAATGCGTCGATGTAGATTTTCTTGATATCTTCCATCAAAGGATAAGCCGGGTTAGCACCTGTACATTGATCGTCAAATGCCAATTCAACCATTTCATCCAACTTAGCATAGAAATCAGCTTCCGATACGCCGAAGTCTTTAATTGATTTAGGAAGATTGATGTTGCCCATCAGGTTATCAATTGCGTTGATAAGAAGTTGAACTTTTTCATCTTCATTCTTACCGCCAAGTCCTAATTCATCAGCAATTTGACTGTATCTGAGTTTTGCTGACGGATATTTGTATTGCGGGAAGATACATTGTTTGTGCGGGCAATCAGTAGAGTTGTATTTGATTACCTGTCTGATTAACAATGCGTTTGCAACACCGTGAGGTACGTTAAACATAGCACCGAGTTTGTGAGCCATTGA
>CALUTH010000122.1 GCA_944323635.1 Candidatus Gastranaerophilales bacterium | reverse complement strand
ATGTTTAGCCCCATGCATGGGAAATGTGGATAAAGAAGAATATAGAAAACAAGTCGATGAAATCATGGATTTATTATAATTTGATATTTCACAGAGCGGATATTTTACTGACACGGCAAAAGACGGGGCAGAGGGCTTGCATAAAGCGCTGAATAACGTTTACGACTTAATTATCCTTGACGTTATGATGCCAAAGATGAACGGGTTTGACGTCTGCGAAAAAATAAGACAGGCGCAGCTTGCGGTGCCGGTTCTGATGCTCACGGCAAAAGGTACTATTGACGATAAGACCATCGGATTTAACTGCGGGGCGGATGATTATCTTGTAAAACCGTTCGATATTCAGGAAGTACTTTTAAGAATAAGAGTGCTCTTAAAACGCAATCAGAAACTAACCGCGCACGTCACACAAACCGGTGAAATCTTAGAGATGGGCGAAATTGAAATTCTGCCGGAAAGCCTTGAATGTATAATCCTTAATAAAAAAATAAAACTCACCCCTACAGAATTTGAAATTTTATACTGCCTTATGCAGCACTTTAATACGCCCGTTACACTTGCAACACTTCTGGAAGAAGTATGGGGATATGACAGCAACGAAGATGTACGGATGCTGAGAGTTCATGTGGGCGGCTTAAGAAACAAGATTGAAACCGATTCAAAAAATCCTAAGTACCTTCACACGGTTACTAACGTCGGTTACAAACTGACTCCTTTTGGTGAATAGAATGAAAAAATTAAAACTCAGAAAACTCAAAATCGCAGAACAAATAATTCTGGTGCTCTTTATTGCAGTACTTGCACCAATGACAATTTCTGCAATTATTGTAAATAACGTTAACCAGCACGCGGTAAGGGCACAGCTTCAAAATACAGCACTTCTTATTGCAAATATGATTTCTGATGAGATAGATTTTTTTGATTCTACGGTTAACGGAGAATTAAATCAACTTAATATCCAGTTAAAATATCTTCCCCGCTCACAGGAAAAGGCGTTTCTTGATGATATTCTTCACAAATCAACCCTTTTTGAGGAAGCGTTTATTGTAAACTCAAAAGAAGAGTTTAATAAAATTGATAAAGAAAACCTTGCAAAACACATTATCACAATAGGGGAAGAAACACATGACGGGCGTTATCTGGGACTGACATTTAAAGTCGACCGGGTAAAGTCAAACCTTTTCCGCTCAATGGAAGAAGAAAAACGTCAGATTTACGTAATCGGCACAAACAACGAATTGATTGCATCACACAATTATACTGAAGATGTATTCCAGAAGAGTATCAAACTTTTGCCCAAGAAACTTAAAACAGACGAGGCAGTAATATACGGCGACATTAAAAACCAGCCGCTTGCATATCTTAAGAAATCCAATGTCGACGCAATAATTATTGTAAACACTACTCAGGGAATTACAAGAGAACATATTTCATATAACAGGGATAAAATTATCCTTACATTGATTATTTCCGCACTTACAATTTTCTTTGTAATCGGGTTATACACTTATTACCTGTATATCAATATAAGACAGCTCTTTAAAGCAATTATTGCAATATCAAAAGGGAATTACGAGCGTAAAATCAGACTTTTGACAAACGTTTTTACCCCGTACGAAATCATATTCTTAGCGTACGAATTTAACAGAATGGTGCGCCAGATACAAAAATCCCACCAGCAATTAAAGAAGAAAAATAAAATGCTTAAACAGTTAAACGAATTCCGTTCAAGCATGATTGATACCGTAAGCCACGAGTTTAGAACACCGCTCACCAGTATTCAGGGATATACTTCAAGACTTTTAAGACAGGATATACAGATTGATGAAGAGACAAAACAAAAATCTCTGCATATAATTAAAAAGCAGTCAGAGCGGCTGAAACGGCTGGTTGAAGACCTGCTTGTAATCCCCGAAATTGAAGGACTGCGCCTGAATGTGAATCTTGATGAAATTGACCTTTATTCGACCGTGGATAACGCCATCACACTCGTTAAAAACGACTCCGGCAAAAACATAGTCAATAATATTCCAAACGGCGGAACTTTTGTTCTGGCAGATTCTGACAGGCTTGAACAGGTTTTTGTAAACCTTATCGAAAACGGGCTCAAATACGCGCCGGACAACTCGGAAATCCATATCGATGTTGAACAAACCGCAGACAATGTTTCAATCCTTTTCAAAAACAAGTACGAACTTTTGTCTAAAGAAACACTGAACACGCTGTTTGGCAAGTTTACACGGCTTGATAATACAACAACCCGCACAACTCGCGGTACAGGGCTCGGGCTTTTTATTGTAAAAGGACTTGTTGAAGCTATGAACGGGACAATAAAACTTTACTCAAACGAAGAGTGGGGATTTATTGCAAAAGTCACGCTGACAAAGTTCTAATTATAACGCGGTAGATAGAGCCATGCTTGTATCATTGTTCAGGAACGCCCGCGCAGCAAATCTCTATAAAAAGAAATCCCCCGCTAAAAAGGAGCAAAACGGGGGTGCTTATTAGTAAAAGAGACATCACCAGTATTGTGGCACATGTTGTTTTTGATTTCCAATTTTAGACATAAACAGTCTAAAGCCTATTAAGTTACAAAATTCAACATAACAATTAACAATAATCCCTGTATAGCCGACAATACAATTGCGGCTTTGAAGTTCCCACTTTGAGAGCCCGTAATATTATACTTTAATTTTCAAAGTTCGGAAACGTAAACTTCCGGACATTTTTATATTCAGACTAAGAAAAGAATATTTTTTACTCTTATTTAGTCTACAAATAACCATTTTACCAATATGCATAGTATATTTATATTCAATTAGACATTATTCGTAGTAAAATTATTTAAAAGATTTCAAAAAGTCTCTGAAAAATTCCTTAGTCTGAACAGGTTTGTTGATTAGCAGGCTTAGAATATCAAAATCAACGCTTGTATACTTTTCGCCCTCACCGTCCTTAAGGAAACCGAGAATATAATCAGGGGTCATGTCTGTATTGCTTATCAAATTTATTAGAGTTTTTATATCGGGATACGCCTTGCCGTTTTCAAGGTTTGATAAATTAGCAGGTTCAAGACCTATAATCTCTCCAAATTCTTCTTGCGTCAAATTCATGCTCGTACGAAGAGACTTTACTTTTAGACCAATTAATGATTTTATTTCATTTTCATCCATAAGGGTATTTTATTTAATTTAAAAATTTATATTAATCATTTATTCATTAAAATATTGACTATTTTTATCGCGCGTATTATTATAATTAAGTTAATAATTATAATTTATGGGGGATAGGGGATATGAAGAGTAGAAAATATTACGTACCGACAAAAGCATTGATAAGAAAGTTTTTGGCACACACCCCCGAGGCGAAACAACTCACAAAAACAGAGACTGAATACCTAATACTTTACATGCAGGAAAATTCATCAGACGCAATCGCAGAAAAATTAAATATCACAAAATCATATAAAAAACGGGCTTATACGACAATCAATAATGCAAAAGTTTAATGTAGACAAGCTGATGCTTGCAGCGTTCCATGTTTTAGAAAACGGCAAAACAGTTTTCGCGTAACCGAACGGATTTCTCCTCCTGAGGTTACATTTTTTCTTAAAAAAAAAAGGTGTGTGGATTTCCGCACACCTTTAACCTATAACTCATTTCATTAAACTAATCTCTACTATTAAGTTTGCTTAGCAATCTAAGAACTTCAACATACAACCATACGATAGTAACCATCAGAGAAAAGCCGAAAAACCATTCGTACTCTTTTGGTACAAAGTTTTGAACGGCATTTTCTATGAAGTGAAAATCTACAATCAGGTTAAATGCCGCAATAGCGATTACAAGCAAACTAAACACGATACCAACGGTTCCGCTGCCGAAAATTCCCGGAATTGAAAGTCCGAAGAACGAACCGATAAATTGTACCAGATAAATTCCGGCAACTGCAAAAGTTGATACATAAATAACTGAAGTAAATCTTTCAGTACATTTGATAATTTTTGTTGAATAAAGTACGAGCATGCCGACAACCGCCATAACCGTACCTAAAACAGCAGTCTGAACAATCCCCGGATAAATTGATTCCATCACAAAGGACAGCCCGCCGACAAACAAACCTTCCGCAATCGCATACAGAGGTGTTAAAACCATTTTTCTTGCAAAGCAAATAATCAGCGCGAGTATAAACCCGACAATCGCGCCGCCGGTCGTGCATGCCATAACCAAATCAGTATGCCCCTGCAGCCCTTTAGACCACAAAAAAGCAGCACTGAATACCAGAATAGCAAACAGAACAACTGTTTTCTGTAAAACACCGTTCATCGTAAGCGGCTCTGAACCGACCTGCGTACGGTCAATAAATTTTTCGTTTAATACGGGATTGGACATTATTTTCTCCTTTATCCTACCAAAAGTATTATATCACATATATAAATCAAATAAAGTGTTCTTTATTTTTTATTAATTATTTAGTTCAAATAAGAAAATCTGGCGGAGCCGATAATACGTATTGCAGGCAATAAAGCAAGGATTGACAACCGGCTGCCATCCTGCAATAATAATAGTGTCCAATCGGGACACTGAACTTTGTCAGTAAAGTCATTAAGCGGAGAACGGACAGCCCATGCCGGCATCCCTGCAGGATAAGGTTTTGACGGCTCCCGCTGACAATTTAACATCTTTCTAATCGGGACGTGGCACTCTGCCGAGCAAAAGTTGACTAAATGTCAAGTTTTCCGAGAGGTCTGGTAGCGTAGCTGCCAAGCTGCTCCCGCTGACAATTTAACATCTTTCTAATCGGGACGTGGCGCAGCTTGGTAGCGTGCTACCTTGGGGTGGTAGAGGTCGCAGGTTCAAAT
>CALUTH010000121.1 GCA_944323635.1 Candidatus Gastranaerophilales bacterium | reverse complement strand
TGATTTCGGGAAAAATGTTATTCCTATGCTCTTACATCAAGGGAAAAATATTTATATTTACAATTTTTCTTCAAACAAGTTCGCCGGCATGACAGAAGGCGAACGCGGCTACTGGCGTGATGTTGGTTGTGTTGATGCCTACTGGCAGGCAAATATGGATTTGCTGGTGGCTAATCCCGAATTAAATTTGTATTCGGATAAGTGGCCGCTAAGGACATTTAATTATAACTATCCTCCTGCAAAGTTTATCTGGCAGGAAGGTGACAGAATAGGTATGGCTACAAATTCTATGGTTTCGGAGGGTTGTATTGTATCGGGCGGTATTATTTCCAAGTGTATACTTTCACCTAAAGTCAGAATTAACAGCTATTCACAGGTTACTGAAAGTATATTGATGGAAGATGTTAATGTAGGCAGGTATTCCGAAATAAGAAAAGCCATTATCGATAAAAATGTTTCCATTCCTCCGTATACCAAAATCGGTTTTAGCCGTGAAGAGGACGAAAGCCGTGGATTTTATGTATCTCCAAATGGTGTTACGGTTGTTCCGAAAGGTGCTATTCTATGAAAAATATAAAACTAATTATAATTGCTGTTTTAGGTGTATTTATAATCACATGTTCGTCGTATATGGTATCTGCGCAGAAGGTCACATCACACGCGGTAAGCGCGGGGTTTCAGGATGTGTACAATTTGAACGAGCCGTCAGTCCTTTATTTTTATAGTGATGAATGCAAGTATTGCGTAGAGTTTATGCCTGCATTTGATAAAGTCTCCAAAGAGTATAACGGTAAATATCACTTTGTAAAATTTGATGTTGATGATTCAAAAAATAATACACTTTGTAATAAGTTTAAAATCCAAACAATACCTGCGGTATTTATCTTTGAACCGCGGGATAAAGTTGTACACCCCGTTCATCCTTATTACCTGCATACAGAAAACGGGTTAAAGGATGTACTGGATACTTATTTGAAAGAACGCAGCGGACAAAATAATAAATAATGTCTGCAGGTAAGAGAACGGACTTTATGCCTTTTGCTGTTCTGCTTGTGCATCATTGTCTGCGGTATTTGTTGTATTTTCTGTTGTTATTTGCTGCGGTGAGCGGACTTCAGCGTGGTTTTTGTTAATATATTTCTTAATTATTTTATCATTAGTATAGTGCTCTGCTGTTTTTAATCCTTTTTCTGCCGCTTGATTAATAAAATATGATGTTCCGCCTGATGCAAGGAAAGTTGATGAAGTATTTATATTATTTATAAGTGAATTGAGTTTCGGATTTTTTTCTTCCTGATGGGTTTTGAGTTTATTATCGGCAACAGTTCCTATTCTGTTAAGGATTAATGATGATAGTGCAGCAAGTGCCATAGCTTTACCGCCGGCGACCAGCATAAATAAGAGCGCTGTTGATGTTGCAACACCTCCAAGGAGAGGGATACCGAGTTTTAATGTGGTTGAAATCCTTTCATCCTTTGTATCATCTGCGGCTATTGCAACGCCCATCATTGCAAGCGGTGAAATCATACCGAATGCAATATCGGTAAATGCAGAACCGAGTGTAATATCTCTGATTTTGTCAAAATACAGATCGCCTTCAGCTGTTGTTATTTTATTCAGTTTGTCAGAGGTTTTGTAAACCTGACGTCTGATTTCTAAATATTCATTCCGCGGAAGTATTGATTTTAAATATGTCAGTGTTTCCTGCAGTTTGCCTTTTTGACCGGCATTAATTGTGGTTTTAATATTTTCTGCAAGCCCTGATATTTCTGTAAAGGCTTTTTCTTTGTACACAGGGTTATCCTTCATAAGCGAAATAATATTTTGAACTTTTGATTCAATGTCTTTTGTTAGTTTTTCTCTTGCCATATTTTCATCTGCGCCGGAGAGGTTTCTGTATTCTTTTAATTCTTTAAATATGCTTTTTAATATTGCGCGGGATTTTGTATCCTGCGGGGCGATTATTTTATCAAAGTTCTTTAAAAGTTTGTATGTTGCAAAGAATTTGTCATCGATATTATTGGAAATTGCGGATTTGTTTGTGAGCAGGTAATCCTGATAGGTTGCCTTAATCGGTGCGAGCCATTCTTCAACCGTGAACCGTGTAAATTCGCCTTTTTTGTAATAATCTTTTGATGTGTAAGCATCATAGAACTTTTCGTTCACACCCTTCAGCCTGTCTGCAAGTATTTGTTTCCTTGAACGGAAAGCTTCTTCAGAGAAGTTTTGTCCGTACATCTTATGCGCATCTGCCAAATTTTTTCTTATAATATTTAGTACTTCTTCAACTGTGTAGTTTTTCCCGTCCACTACGACAATTCTTGACAGGTCTTCTGTCTTTTTTAATTCGTCCAGTTTGTTAAAAATAGTTGTAGTAGTTGTGTCAAATGATTTGCTGCATTTTTTGTAATTTGACAGAACAGCTTTTGTTGCCAGTCTGTCCCATGTTTGGGTCATTTTGTCGCAGAGTTTGCCAAGTTTTAATGCCCGTGCAATTTTGTTAGAAAAGCTGTCTTTCATTGCAGAAAAATTTACAAACATTTGGGATTGCATTAATGTTTTGTCAAGGAAACGAGCAGCTTTTATGTATGTGGTTTCTAAGAATGTTCCTGTTTGGTGGGTTCTGTTCTTTATAGTGTCTGCTTTTAAATATCCTTTTTTAATGAAGTTGGACACAAACTCCATAATATTTTTTCTGTAAAACACTGCGGCATAACTTCCTGCTACAAGTGTAATCCCGCCGCCAATCAGAAGGTTTTTGAGTTTCTTTTTGCTGTTATTTGTTTCGCTGTTGTTTTCGTGGGTTACTGTGTCAGTTACAGGGGTTTGGGTATTAACGCCACCAGTTGTGTCAACACCGGTTGTGTTGTTTTCTGCGGCGCTTTTCATATTGATATTGTTCTGCTTATTTAAAGCGTACTGTCTGACACTAATTCCTTCCATATCTATATAAAAAATTTTACATGAAAAAATTTGACTGAATGTTACAAAATGTAACAAAAAAGCAATTTTTTGCAAGTTATATACTTTATATATTTAACACGAGGAGAATACTATGGCAGGTAATGATTATAATGTTGCAATAAAACCGCTTGATACATCTTACCTTAAAGAGAGCACTGCACATTTAGTTGCAAATCTTCCGGAGCAAATATTTAATTTCGGGTTTGAATCTGCTAAAGCGGAAATGCCGTCGGTGAGGTCTCCGCTGGAAATGTTTAATAATATGATTGCTGATATAAATAAGCAATTAAGCAATATGCGCTTTATTCTTACACCACCGGCTGTCAGCACGGCAACTTTATCCGTGCCCGATGTAAAAGCTCAGACAATTTCAAATATTGATGCCGGACAGGCATTTGATATGATAATGGAATATGTTTTTAAGGATGAAGGCGGGTATGTGAATCACCCCAAAGATCCGGGTGGTGCTACCAATATGGGTGTTACGCAAAGAACATACGACTGGTATTGCCAGTTGAATAAAATTCCGTCAAAGAATGTTAAAGATTTAACAAAAGAAGAGGCAAAACAGGTTTATCACCGGTTGTTCTGGGAAGCATCAGGCGCAAAAGAAATAGCGGAAAAAGGGGATGCAAAACTTGCTTATGTCGTATTTGATACGGCAATTCACAGCGGTATTCCGAGAGCAAAGAAACTTCTTGCAAAATCTGGCGGCGATGCCGAAAAAATGCTGGATAACAGGCTGGATTGGCTTCAAGGTTTAAAAAATTGGAAAACATTCGGATCCGGTTGGACAAACAGAATTGCTAAAATTGAATCGAGAATTGAGTGTTTGGGCGAACAGAAAGAATACTTGGCATAATACGACAAAGGCTCTGAAATCCTCTTTCAGAGCCTTTTATATTGTATCAAAACCTTCCTGTATAAATCTTTCTTTTATTGCGGCAACCTCTTGTTTTGTCGGGGGCTTGACGTTTAGTTTGTACTCAAAACCGAGTTTTTTGTACTTATCCCGCGCCATATCGTGATATGGCAGGAGCTCTACTTTTTCCAGTTTATAATTCTTCAAAAGTTTTATCAGCCTTGTAATATATTCGTCCTCCATTGTGTAACCGGGGGTCAGCACCTGACGTATTCTTGTCTGAATATTGTTTTCTTTCAAGAAATCAAGAAACTTAAGAACTTTGTCGTTCGGTTTGCCTGTAAGCTCTTTGTGCACACTGTTATCAAGATGTTTGATGTCAAGCATAACGAGGTTGGTGTATTTCATCAACTCTTTCAGGTTATTGGTAATGTCAATATATCCGCAGGTGTCTATTGCCGTGTGGATACTGTATTCCTTGAACTTCTTAAAGGATTCAATCAAAAACGGTATCTGCAGCAGCGGTTCACCGCCGGAAACTGTTACACCGCCCCCTGATGAATCGTAGAATACTTTGTATTTTAATACATCCTGCAGGAATTCATCGCTTGTCATTGAGTTTGCCCTGCCGCTCCATGTATCTGGGTTGTGGCAGTAAAGACATCTGAAACAACACCCCTGCAGGAATAATACATACCGTATCCCCGGACCGTCCAGTGTCCCCATTGTCTGTATCGAGTGATAATTGCAAATCTCCATAACAGATTAATTATATAATAAAAATATTTGTCGGGTATTCCTGTGCGGGGGGGGATTTTGCTACGGAGTTATGTGCTCCCTGTATTGCGTACTAAGTTAATCTGGGGGGTATGCACCCCCAACCCCGCACTAAGTTTCTTGCCTGCCTTGGATTGCATAGATTAGACCGGTACACTTTTTTGTAAAAGGACTCTTTTTCGTTTTTTACATGTTTAAAAATTTTTCTCCGATGACAAAATTAAGTATATTAATATTGTATTTAACATATCAAATCAGAAGTTTTTATACTCAATTTTTAAAAAATTATGGTTTAAAATGTACGTTGTTCAATAATTACAGCGATTTGAAACAAATACGGGAAGAATATATTTAGGT
>CALUTH010000120.1 GCA_944323635.1 Candidatus Gastranaerophilales bacterium | reverse complement strand
CGTCAAACGTGCGGTCAGCGACAGGGCAAAAGTTGTAATGGGTGCCGGTTCAAATTCTACGGATGCAACAATAAAGTTTATAAAAGAAGTTGTGCGTGAAGAACTTGCAGATGCGGTTTTAACTGTTGTTCCGTATTATAATAAACCTTCTCAGGCAGGCATGTATGCACATTTTTCGGCAATTGCAAAAGAAACTGAACTTCCTGTTGTTATGTATAATATCCCATCACGTACCGGAGTTAATATGCTGCCGGACACGGTTGCAAAGCTTGCGAATGAATTTGAAAATATTGTTGCTCTAAAACAAAGCTGTCCAGATATGGATATGATTTCGGAATTAAAGATTAAATGCCCGAAAGATTTTGTTATATACAGCGGTGATGACAGCCTTACGCTGCCTATGATTTCAATAGGCGCGGACGGCGTTATTTCTGTGGCGTCTCACCTTTTCGGCAAAGAAATTAAGTCTATGATTCGAAACTTTAAAACCGGAGAAATTGTTGCGGCAAAAAATATGCATGCCGCACTCTTCCCTATATTTAAAAAACTGTTCTTTGCCCCTAATCCTGTTCCTGTAAAAACACTTCTAGCTTATAAGGGCTTAATCAAGGATACGGTAAGGCTTCCGCTTGTAGCGCTCAACGACGAGGAAAAAGAACAGCTTATATCTGTGTATAACTCTATTACCGTGTAGAGTATATTCAACTGTACTATTAAATTAAAAATGTTTTTGATAAAATTCCATTGAGGAGTATAAGAAATGAAAAATAAAGTAAAATTGTTCTGGTTTATTGTACTGGTGGTGATTGCCGCGATGTACGTTATAATAACCAAACCGACAAAACTGGGCTTAGATTTAGTCGGCGGTTCACGGCTTGTTCTTGAAGCGCAGACAACCCAAACAATGCCTGTAATTACACAGGATATGATGAACAGTCTGCAGTTTGCAATAGAAAACAGGGTTAATAAACTCGGTGTTGCTGAAACTGTTGTACAGAGACAGGGAGATAAGAGACTGGTTGTAGAAATCCCTGACGTAACCGATTTAGAAAAAGCAAAACAATTCATCGGTGAAACCGCAGAGTTGGAATTTAAAAAAATGGGAATGGTTAACGGACAGCCTGACTGGGTTTCAACAGGGTTAACCGGTAAAGATTTAAATAAAGCAATGGTTACCAGCAACCCTAATAATGGTGAATGGGTTGTATCACTTGATTTTAATAACGAGGGGGCAAAGAAGTTTTCCGACCTGACAAAAGAACTTGTAGGTCAACAAATGGCAATCTTCTTTAACGGAGAAATCCAGTCTGCACCGCAGGTTAATGAACAAATCACAGGCGGACATGCTCAAATTACCGGCGGCGGACAAGCAGGTTTTGCGTATGAAGAGGCGAAACAAATGGTTGACCTCTTAAATGCCGGTGCACTTCCTGTTCCTGCTAAAATCATAGAAGAAAATACAGTCGGACCTACTCTGGGTGCTGATAGTATTGCGCGTTCAAAACTTGCCGGTATAATCGGTATCGGGCTTGTTATGATATTTATGGCTGCGTACTACAGATTCCCGGGGCTTATTGCGGATATTGCATTGTGCATATACGGGGTTATCCTGTTTGCACTGTTTAAAATTATTCCGGTTACACTGACACTTGCCGGTATTGCAGGTTTTATCCTGAGTATCGGTATGGCGGTGGATGCTAACATTCTTATATTTGAACGGACTAAAGAAGAATTGAAAGCGGGCAGAACTTTATTCACTGCTATTAACTCCGGATTTGACAGAGCGTTTACGAGTATTTTTGACTCGAACGTTACAACAATTATTTCCTGCGTAATCTTATATATGTTGGGAACAAGTATTGTTAAGGGTTTTGCTTTAACGCTTGCTCTCGGTGTTGCTGTATCAATGTTTACTGCAATTACCGTAACCAGAAACTTTATGCATTTAATCTTTGGTACAGGTGATTTGAAACACCCTGAATGGTTCGGACTCAAAAAATCCGATATCGGAGATGAGTATAAAGCGGTTGAAACAAAACGCGAAAAAGCAAAATTTGGTATTTTGGACTAAATGAAGGGCAGGTTATAAATTATGAAATTAGATATAGTAAAAAATAAAATTTGGTTCCTGTGTTTGTCAGCTATACTCTTGCTGCCGGGTATTGTAGCGATGGTGTATTCAACAATAACATATCCTACTCATACACCGTTGAAAGTCGGTATTGATTATACAGGCGGGACTACTTTGCAATACGGACTTGATACGGCAACTCCTAATGAAAAACTCGGGGAGTTAAGAACAAAGCTCGAACAAAATGGTATTGATAATCCTTATTTACAGGTTATTAACGTTTCGGCGGATAACCAAAAAGAGGGACTTAAGTCGATTATTTCCGTAAGAACAAAATTTATAGAAGAAGGGTCTAATGTTGCGGATGAAATTACCCAAATTATGAATGAAGAGTATTCATCGGCTGAACTTTTGCAGGTGTCGTCAGTGGGACCGACGCTGGGCAGTGAGTTGTTTAAAAACGCAGTTATTGCACTTTCTCTTGCAATCCTGGGCATAATCTTCTATTTGACGGTAAGATTTCAGTTTGATTATGCGCTTGCGGCAATACTGGGGCTTGTGCATGACGTTTTGTTTATCCTTGGCGTATTCTCTATTATGGGATTGGTCTGGGATGTACAGATTGACGGCTTGTTCATAACTGCGCTTTTAACCGTTGTTGGTTTCTCCGTTCACGATACAATTGTTGTATTTGACCGTGTGAGAGAAAATCTCAAATACTACTCTAAAAAGATGTCATTTGGCGAGATTGTAAACTTCTCTATCCACCAAACTCTTGCAAGAAGCATCAATACATCGTTAACGACTGTTTTAACATTGCTTGCGTTGTACCTGTTCGGCGGCGTTACAACGAGAGATTTCGTTCTTGCAATGATGCTCGGTATTATTATCGGGACTTATTCAAGTATTTTCTTCTGCGCATCGCTTGTTGATATGTGGAGAGAAGGGGCAAAGAAGAAACAGGCTGTTTAGAAGTTGAGTTTAAGAATAAAAAAAGAGGCGGTGTGACCGTCTCTTTTTTTGATTAAGTTAATTTGCCGGATAGAAATTGATTATTCTCTTTAGACAAAAAACATTTCCCCCTCCCTCCCCTATGCTAAGCTTGTAGTTCCTATTCCAACATGACAAATATATTTACCCCTCCCCCCTTGCCTGTTAGATTTGATGTGTGATAATAGTATTGGAGGGCGGTAATGAATACCTTAGTTTATTCAATAGAACAAACCGAAAATCCTGAAACTTTATATATAAATCTGACTAACTCATGTACGAACAACTGCATTTTTTGCTTAAGAACGCAGAAGGACGATGTTTGCGGCAAAGAAATGTGGCTTGAGAATGAGAATTTTTCACTTGATGATATTATAGAGCAGTTTAAACAATTTTCAGTTCCTAAATCAGTATGCTTTTGCGGGTACGGCGAACCGATGTTGAGACTGGAACTTTTAAAGGCATTTGCTAAGTATTTGAAAGAGAAGTATCCCGGGATTTTTATCAGAGTAAACACCAACGGGCATGCAAATGCTATACATAAACGAAATGTTTTGCCTGAATTAAAGGGACTCGTTGATGAATTTTCAGTGAGTTTGAACGGTTCTGATGAGGAGGAATACAACAGGTTATCAAAACCCAGAATAAGCAATGCGTACGATGAGGTTAAAAAATTTATTAAAACCGCAGCTGATGAAGGGTTCAGCGTTGTTGCGACTATCGTAACCGATTTTATCAGTGGAGTTCCCGATAAAGAAAAATGCAAAGAGGTTGCGGTATCTCTCGGTGCAAAATTCAGGGCAAGAGAGTTTATACCAAACGGATATTAATATTTGAGGTGAAGGAATGCAGGTTCAAAAGGTTACAAATTCAAATATTACACCGTCTTTTCAGGGAAAAATAGATATTATCCCCGGAGACTTGAGTTATGAACCTGTAAAATACCTGCGCAAGGCTTATACATCTATGGAAATGCTCATAAAAGATAAGCCGTACAACCTTTATATCAGACAAAATCATAGAGAAAATACGGTAAGTGTAATTGCACAGAATGAAAAAGATTTTTTGAAGAATCGCGGAGTGAGGACGGTTGCCGTTGTGCCGGCATCTGCGGATTTATACAAAGAGGCGGCATTAGGTGCGGCTTATGCTTATGAGGATCTGGCGCATAATGCCTCTCAATCTTTTTGGGGCAAAATCAAAAAACATTTTTGTAAAATAGAATTTAAGTTTAAACTAAATAACAAAGGGAATAAGTAAAAAGAAAGGACACGAATAAAATGAACGCATTAGACAAAATCATGAAACCGAAATCAATTGCGGTTATTGGTGCATCAACAAAAGAACATACTATCGGTTCTGACTTGATGAAGAGATTACAAGAGTACAAATTTAACGGTAAAATTTATCCGGTTAACCCGAAGGGCGGAATTATTGAGGGCTTACAGGCTTATACTTCGGTTCTTGAAGTTCCGGGCGATGTTGACTTAGCAATTATTGTTGTTAATTCTAAATTTGTTTTATCAACCCTTGACCAGTGCCACGAAAAAGGAATTCAAGGTGTATGTATAATCACCGCAGGGTTTAAAGAAACCGGCGCAGAAGGAGCGGAACTTGAAAAACAACTGGTTGCAAAATTAAAAGAATACGGTATGAGATGTGTTGGTCCTAACTGTCTTGGCGTTGTAAACACTCACCCTGACATCAGAATGGACGGATGTTTTGCAGAAAGCTTGCCGGAACGCGGTAACATTGGTTTTGTTTCTCAGTCAGGCGCACTCGGCGGCGGTATTTTGAATATCTTAAAAGACCTTAACCTCGGTTTTGCACAATTTATTTCTATCGGTAATCAGGCTGATGTTAATGCTGAAACTGCTATTGAATACTGGGAAAACGATGATGACGTTAAACAAATTCTACTTTATATGGAATCAATCCAAAATCCTTCTAACTTTAGAAAACTCGCATCAAGAGTTTCTAAAAAGAAACCTATTCTTGCATTGAAATCAGGACGTTCAGCAGCAGGCGCTT
>CALUTH010000119.1 GCA_944323635.1 Candidatus Gastranaerophilales bacterium | reverse complement strand
CAAAGCTAATAAATAAATTTGCAAGAATTATAGCCGAAATAACTTTTATACCTTTTAATATTGAAATTTTTTTCGGCGAAAAGCCCGCAGGATAATTTCCTTTATCCATCATAAAATTATCAAACGGTCTGCGCATAATATCAGACCCTACATCAAAACTTACACCTTTGTTTTGCAGAACTTTACCAAGGAGTTTATCACCGATATAATTTAAAAATTTTACACCGCCAAGCCATGTTATTGTGCCGGATACTTCCTCTATAACACGTTCCCGTGCCTCTTGTTCACCGCCGCGCTTATACGCCATCCTGGTACGCCCTGAAATACACAATGTTTCTTGCGCTATAATCGGCGTCATATTATCAGGTCTCGTTAGTGAGGTAACGGCGTTACCTATTCTATCCATTATTCCTATCGGCATAAAATCTTAACTCTGTTCTTTCATAGTTTATTATACTTGGTATAATACTCCTGAATATTTTTTTTGCTTCATATCACACAAAAATTTACAAAAGTTAAAAATTCATCCTGTATTTTAGATAGAAAACGTAACTTTTTTTCAGCTTCCCATTTACTCTCATCATTTTCCACCTACGGGCTTTTATTTTTGCCGCAAAGCCCCCTGATATGTATTACGGCGTTCCAGTTCTCTATCAATTTTATTAAGCGCATCGAGTTTTTTTCCGAGCCAGCGCGGTGCTACAAGATTTTTTTTCAGTCCGTTTCCCGCAAGACGGTGGATAGTCGTTTCCGGCGGTAAAAGTTCCAGATAATCACAGCAAAGGTTTATATACTCATCCTCTGACATAAAACTCAATTCGCCTTTATTATATAGTTCCGCAATTTTGGTTCCTTCAAGCGCGCAGAGCATGTGGATTTTTACCCCCTCGGGCTCTAATTCGGCAACCTTTCCGGCGGTTTCCATCATTTCTTCGTACGTTTCGTTAAGCCCAAGTATCAGATGAATACAAATATTTATCCCGTAATTTTTTGTTTTTTCATACGCTCTCAAAAAACAATCATAGTCATGCCCGCGGTTAATCCATTTCAATGTTTTGTCATGAACACTCTGCAGTCCGTACTCTATCCAGGTATAATAATCTTTTGTATACCCCGAAATCAATTTAAGTTTGTCATCATCAATACAATCGGGACGCGTGCCTATTGAGATACCGACAATATCAGGGTGTTGAAGTGCCGAATTATAAATCCTTTCCAACTCTTGTACCGGTTTATAAGTATTGGAAAAAGCCTGAAAATAAGACATGAACTTTTGCGCCTTAAACCTTGCGGAAAGAGTTTCAATACCGGTAAGGATTTGATTTTCTATACTGATTTTATTAGAATGCGCCTGAGAAAAACTCCCACCGTCGTCACAAAAAATACACCCGCAATCAGAAAGTGTCCCGTCGCGGTTAGGGCAGGAAAATCCCGCATCCAGCGTAATTTTATAAACTTTTGCGCCAAATTTCTGTTTAAGATGAGCACTGTACTGATTATAGCGCTTATCCGTACCGTTAAAAAACATTAGTTGCGTTCTTGGTTTTCGTCGTTGTCATAAATAGGATAAACATAGTGTTCACCGCAATTAGGGCAGACAACTTCCTGCTGCTTGCCGTCTTCCAGTTGTGCCACTTCAAATAATGTTTTGCAGCCTGATTGTCCGCATCTTATTGCCCAGGTAGGTCTTACTAATCTTGCCATTTGTTTCTCCTTACATCCTATTTGATTAAGTACATGGTAACATATTTAATTAATATTTGTAAAGATTTTTTACTTGAACTAGCAAAAAAATTTATCACGGGTTTTAATAAGATATGTTCTTACAGAAAATACAATCAAACCAAACGGCTTTTGGCTCTCAAAAGCTGACCGGCGCCGAAAAGAAGGCCATAAGAAAAGCTCTGAAACCCGGAGTAAATAAACAATCGCCGTTAAAAAGTGTCACAAGTCAGGTTCTGCCGTATATAACAGCGGGCGCTACAGCCGTTTATACAGTAGCCAACACGGCTTTATCTGAAACAATCAGAAATGACTGGTTTAAACTCGGTAAAAGTGAAGACGGAGAAATTCTCACACCCGACATCTTTCAAAAAGCCTCAGGAATTAATATTTTAAAAGGGAATGACGTTCTGGTAACCGCCCCCACAGGCACGGGAAAAACAGCAATAGCACATTTTGCAATAAATAAAAACCTTGAACAAAACGGAAGAACATTCTACACAACTCCGTTAAAAGCTCTTTCCAACGAAAAATTTAAATCTTTTCAGAAAATATACGGTGACGAAAATGTCGGAATAATGACCGGCGATACTAAAATCAATACTGATGCGCCTATTGTTATTATGACCACGGAAATTTACCGTAACATGGTTTTCGGTAACTACATAGAAGGCAGAGATACTTATAATAACCTGAAGAATGTCAAAACAGTTATTTTTGACGAACTCCACTATCTTGGAGATGTTGACAGGGGTGGTATCTGGGAACAGGCGATAATGTTTACGCCGCCTGAGATTCAAATGCTTTCTTTATCCGCAACTATAGGCAACAACCAGAAAATTACAGACTGGATGGCAAGCATTAAAGGGCTTTGCTCAAAATACATAACATTTGATAAACACGGGGATAATAAGAACGATGAAGCTCATATTATTAAGGGGAGACCGGGGGCGGACAGCGCAATAGAAAGCGTGTTAATTGATGTGCCCAAAGAAAACAGACACGTCCCGCTTGAATTTTCAATATACAACGCAGAGGCACGGGCGGGACGTATAAAAACAGGGCTTTCTAAATCCGAAAAGAAAATTGCTAAAAAAATGCAAAACAACCAGCTGCAATCACCATCGGCAAGACCGTCAAACAGTACGTTTCCAAAACTTATTGACACTCTTTGCGAAGAAGATAAACTTCCTGCAATCTTATTTATATTCAGCAAAAATAACAGTTTAAGAGTACTGGACAAACTAAAAACAGAATGCGAATGCTTAAATACAAAAGAAGAAATGAAACAAATCTACGATATCATAAAAGAGTATGAGTCTAACGGCAAATATCTGGGAGAAGGACTTGACCGCACAGCGTTATACAGAGGATACGCAATACACAACGCAGGTTTATTGCCTACGCAAAAAGAACTTATTGAAGAACTGTTCCAGAAAAAATTGATAAAAGTTGTTATTGCAACCGAAACCCTTGCTGCCGGAATAAACATGCCTGCAAGGACAACGGTTATAAGCGCAATAAGAAAGCCCTCCGACCATCCGGACGGAGAAGACGGAATGAGAGGACTTTCGCCAAACGATTTTCACCAGATGGCAGGAAGAGCGGGAAGGCGCGGGATTGATACTATCGGATACTGTTATGCAATTGGCTGCAACCCTAAACAGAAAAATATTATTAAAAACCTGATTGCCTCAGGGGCTAACGATTTAAAAAGCAGCTTTATACCGGACTATTCTTTTATCGCGAATTATTACTCAATGAGCCGTGATGATGAAAAACTCAAAGAAATGATATCCAACTCTTTGCAGGTATACGACACGGACAATAAAGCAAAGGAGAAAAAACAGGAGCACCTGCTAAAACAAATTGAAAATAGAAAGAATATCCTGAAAAAACTTCACTTTATGAATGAAGATAATACATTAACAGATAAAGGCGAACTGTTAAAACATTTAAACGGATATATACAACTGCCCGTAATAGAGTTTTTGAGTAACGATACTTTACTGGATTTATCTCCGGTGCAGCTTGCAGGCTTCTTAGGGCTGGTGGCAAATATGGATAGAATTACAAACCCATCGGATGATGATGTCAATGAAGAACCGGCTCTCAATGTTAGAGACGAAATGTTAAAGAGCGAAATTACAAACCTTCGCAAATACTTAAAAGAATATACAAAAGCTACCGGAGAAGAAGTCGAAATCGATACCGATATTGCACAAAATATCTACAGATTTGCAGAACTCAACTCAAAACCCGGTGCAAATTCTGTTAACAACTGGTCATATATGTATAATATGGATCCATACAGCCAGATTGAGTTTGAAGGTCAATTATTCCGCCAGATAACAACAACTATCGACCTTATGAAACAAATATACGATATTGTAGATACAGAATTTGTCGGAATTGAAGGGTTTGAAAAACAAACCTATGACCTTAGGGTTAAACTGCTCAAATCAATTGAACTGCTAAATCAGGATCCTGTAAAAATATAATTTGACCTGACAAATTTTTCCCTGATAATAGATATACAAGTATGAATACAGATGATCAAAGTAAAATAGACGGAATTTCAGATTTAATCGACAAAGAAATCCACTCACACGATAAATTATATAAGCCTGACTTTAATCAGCGAACAGGCAGAGAACTTCTGGCGTATTATTTGCAGTCCAAATTTAAACAAGTTCTTGCATTCGACAAAAAAGCAGCGGTTCCTATTTTTGCGGAAGTAAAAAGTGATTTTATCCAGAAATTTTCCAAACGTCTGGTGAACAATCCACGTAAACGCATTCTTATATCAATTACGGGAGAATCTGCCTCCGGGAAATCAACCATTTGCAGAAGAATTCAGGAAGTAGCCATAAAACTGAATATGCCTGTTTCAATTTTTACAACAGATAATTACTTTAATGACATTTCCGAACTGATTAAACAATACGTAACGTTCGATAATCTGAGAGACAACGGGTTTGACGTAGATTCTCCAAACAATTTCCAACTCGGACTCCTTCAGGAAGACTTAGAAAAAATATCCTCGGGAGAAGATATTTACAGTCCGGAATATCTGCCTAACGGTACGGGGGTATCAGTTCCGCACTCAAAGCAGGTTAAATCCAACAAAGTTGTGGTCGTTGAAGGGATGGCGTCAATGTTTATTGAAAACACAGACCTTTTTGATGCAAAAATTTATGTTGAAACAGATGATGAAGTAAGAAAAGGCTGGTTCCTTGCACGTGCTGTAAATGAACGAAATCAGGATATGGATAATGCTAAAAAACACTGGAACTATATCGTTGATGCAGGGAACAAATACATAAAACCGATAAAAAAAGACTGCGATATTATTATTAACGGGCTTTCGGGGCTGGACTATTTTACAATTATTCTTGAATACATTTATACAATAACAAACAATTTCCAGTAAACCGGGGCGGCAGAACAAACAGTCGTCTTCTGAGGGGTTGGGCATTATTATCCCGAATAGTTATATAAAAATATTT
>CALUTH010000118.1 GCA_944323635.1 Candidatus Gastranaerophilales bacterium | reverse complement strand
ACGACTATAAGAAATATAAGTATTAGTTTTTTTATTTATTTGTCATCCAGAGTCCGTGTATATTACATAATTCGCGCACAACTACATCATCACACGTACATTTAAAGTTCATTTCAGGTTCTTCACCAGGATACAGGTATTTGCGTTTAACGTACCGTTTATCCGGAGAATTTGCCTCAATAAACATAATATAATGTTCATCAGTCATAGGATGAGGAATTGAGCCAACTTTAATATCAAATCCGTTATCCGTCTTTGTTACAAACGGAATATGTTTTTCGCCAAGCATTTCTTCCTCTTTAGTATGTTCTTTCAAATGCTCCATAGGTTCGCCGCAGCAAACAAGTTCGCCGTAGCCTGACGCGACAATCTCAACAATATTGCCGCAAATATTACATTTATACATCTCTAAAATTTTTGTCATATTTGTATCTCCTTCAGGGGTAAATATAGAAGATTGCAAAAATAAAATTACCCGTCAACTGTTTAAACAAACATAATAAAAAAATTAGTATTATAATTTAAATATGATAAAATTCATTTTACCGATAATTCTATTAACAATATCTAACGTATTTATGACCTTTGCCTGGTACGGACACCTGAAATACAAGTCTGCAATACTCTGGATAGTTATTCTCGTAAGCTGGGGAATTGCATTTTTTGAATACTGTTTTCAGGTTCCCGCAAACAGAATCGGGCATGAAGTCTACAGCGCCGCACAGCTTAAAACAATACAGGAAATTATTACACTGATCGTATTCAGCGCGTTTTCTGTTGCGTACTTAAAAGAAGAATTTAAGTGGAACTACCTTGTAGGATTTTGTTTTATTGTCCTTGCCGCATTTTTTATATTTAAAAAATGGTAGAGGGAGGGGAATTCTTTATCGGGGGCTATGTGCCCCCGACACTTATTCTCGACTCTTTATGGGGGCTTGCTCGCTTACGTTCGGCATCACTGGAAATCAGCCCCCGTCGTATAGGGAAAGAATTGAGATCCCCGTGACTAGTTAATTTAGTATCGCATAACTAATTATTTACCCATCCCCCCGCTTTTAAAAAATATAATTTTGTAAGATAATAAGGGCATGGCAAAAGAGCATAATTTTGGATTTCTATCGAAAATAGATAAAAACCTCTACGGTATCGCAAACGACGCAGAGCAGTTGTACTGTGATGAGTATTTTGACCAGTGTATGGTACAGACAAGAAGATTTGCGGAAAATGTTTGCAGAAATATTACTAAAGGTGAGTTTTCAAGCGAAGAAACCTTTGATGAAATTCTGGCAACCCTAAAAGATCGAATGAGCGATACAATCGGCGGAAGAGAGTTTATAAACGACCTGTATTTCTTAAAAAAAGCCGGCAACACCTCTGCCCACTCGGCAAGGATAGAAAACGACGGTATAAAAGCACTGGAATGTCTGCAAAGAGCGTTTGAGGTTGCAATAAACTTTGCAATGATTAAAAACACGGCAGATAAAACAATTTTATCCTTACAATACGATGAAGAACTTTTAATCACAGGAAAAAGGAGCAAAGAAAAGACTTTGCAGCAAAAATATACTGAGATGAAACAGAAAGAAACTCTTGCGCCTAAAAAGCCAAAAGCTGCCGCAAAAACGCTGCCCAAACCTAAGAAGCCAAAATCATCACCGGTGCCCTCAGACCGTCCAAAACCAAAGAAGAAAAAACAGAAAAATAAAGCAAACAACAACGGGTACGGAATTTTCTGGAAAGTTATACTTGTGCTCCTGCTGCTGTCATTAGTTACTCTCGCCGGTCTCAGTATCATGACCCGGTTTTAAGAAAATCCATTTGTGATAATCAGGTTTTAGAATTACCCCGATAACCGCAAGCAGTATCAGAATTATCCCGCAAATTATTTTAAAAGTAAGAACTTCATGGAATACCGTTACCCCGAAAAACAGCGCAGTTCCGGGTTCTAAGGTTCCAAGAATAGCCGCCGGCGTTGCCCCGAGGAGTTTTATAGATACCGTCATTGCTTCTATTGAAACTATTGTCGGCAGCAGAGCAAGCCCAAACGCATTTATCCACAAATACCATGCCGGTATTGTATCAATATTAGTACAAAATCCGGTATTTATAATATATACAAGCGAGCCGAATAAGAGTACGTAAAATGTCAGTTTTTCAGGAGGGAGGTATTTAAGACTTGTTTTATTAACCGCAACAATATAGATTGCATAACTCAATGCCGATAAAAATACTAAAAACACACCCCACGGATCAAGATTTCCGTTAGGTTTACCCGTATACAAGAAAAATACGCCGAATAATGTGCATAAAATTGATAAAAAGGTTTGCAGAGTTAATTTTTCGCGGTAGAAAACAGTCATTATTATTGCAACAAGAACAGGATAAATAAACAATATTGTTGATGCAACACCGGCGTCCATATAGTTATAACTTACAAATAAAAACAGTGAGGAAAGCGAAAACAGAATACCCAGAACAAAGAGTTTCCATGCCTGTCTGATAGTTATATAAAAAGAATGCTTTTTAAGCTTTATCCAAAGAAACAAAAAGACAACCGCAATAACATACCGGTAAAACAGAGTAGAATTAACCCCGACCCCGTGGCTGTAAAGAGGGAGCGCAAAAAGCGGGTTCATACCGTAGCTTGATGCTGCAATTGAGCCGTAGATTACGCCTTTTATTTTATCCTGCATTTCTCCGTTTTCCAAAATATTTACAGTTGGTATTATAGCAGGAGTAATTATAAAAATCCAAAAATTTTATACTTTGGTATAACTGCCAAAATATTGGAAATCACTCACATTTTGCAAGATTTCAAACAGGGCTTTTGAAACATTATCCGTAAGCACATGCCCGTCAATATCCACATAAAATACATATTCGCCAAGCGATTTTTTAGAAGGACGGGAATCAATATAAGTCATATTGATTTGATGCTCATCAAGGATTTTAAGGATTTTGCATAAAGCCCCCGGAGTGTTGGGGGTAGAAAAAGAAAAACCGGTTTTATCATTCCCAGTGATTTTATTTCGTTTAGAGCCTATGAGGACAAAACGTGTTGTATTAGACTCCATATCATTAATACCTGAGCGGATTACGGGTACATTATAGAGTTTTGCGGCGTATTCGCTCCCGATTGCGGCAAGGTTAGGCTGCTCCGGAAGAATACCTTTTATTGCAAGTGCCGTTGAAAGTTCATTTTTAAGTATTACATCTTCACGTAAATTATCGGTTATAAACCCGTAGCACTGCGCTATCGCCTGCGGGTGGGAGATTACCGTATCAATATCATCAAGGGTTTTGGCGTATCCCGCAAGACAGTGGTTAACAGGGATTGAAGTTTCTGCCAGGATTTTCATGTTTGTATTTTTAAGCAGACAGAGATTGTCTATTGTTTCTCTTACAACTCCTTCAACCGAGTTTTCAATGGGAATAACCCCGTAAGCGTCTTTATTTTCTATCTGAGCAAGCTTTTTTATTACACTTAGGATTGAACGTTCAGGTGTATCTTCATGTTCTTCAAGGAAAAACGTTCGTACAAATTTATCTCTTGCACAATCACAATAAGAAGCCTGCGGCCCTAAATAATAGATTTTAGTCATATTGTTACTCCTTATACAAACCTTCAACACCTGCGCCAAACATTGCAAAATCGTATTTTACCGGATCGTCAGGGTCAAATTCTCTTAATTTTTCGGTCAGCGTTAACACTGATTTAAAATCATTAGCGTTCCTTGATAAAAGCCCCATTTTTCTTGAAACATTCCCGACATGAATATCAAGAGGGATTAATAATTCCGAAGGCTTTATAAACTTCCACAAAGCCAAATCAACCGGCGGCTTGCGCACCATCCAGCGGAGATACATGTTTAATCGCTTCATTGCCCCGCCCTTTCGCGGGCGGGCAAGCATAAACGAAAACCCGGGTTTAATATCAGAATTATTTGCATAAAAATAATCTGTTACGGCAGTCAGTGAGGATAAAACCGTATTATCAAGTTTATATCCGTACTCAAACAACTCTCTTAACCCCTCCGATGAAGAATAAAGGTTCCTTAAAACGGTTAATATTGCAATAACATCCTCGGGCTTTGCAAACCTGTAATCAAAATTTGATAAGAGATTAAAGTCACCGTTTAGGATAAAGTCCAGAGGTCTGCCTTCCATTGTATCAAAAAGTGTATTTAATTTTTTGATAAAAACCTTACGGGAACCAAAGGCAAACAAGGCGGCTATAAATCCGGCGATTTCAATATCCTTAACTTCAGAGCAGGATAAACAGGTATTCACGCCACCACTATTTTTCCCTACATTTACCCCTACCCCCACGCGGTGGATAAATTGAACGGGGTCAGAGTTGATAAAATCAGGATTTTCATATTTCTCTACAAGTGCATCTAATTCCGTTTTGGTAATCATTACTGCCTGCTCCTTATCCCGTTAAAAAAATCCTTTAATAACAAATCACACTCCTCCTCCATTATACCGCCAAAAACCTTGATTTTGGAATTTGCCGTTTTTTTTAAGTCAAGGACGCTGCCCAACGCTCCGTACTGAGTATTATAAGACCCGAAATAGACAGTACTTATACCCGATTGAAGTATTGCCCAGGTGCACATCGGACAGGGTTCAAGAGTAACATACATAATACACCCCGTGAGTCTGAAGGAGTTTAGTTTTTTCTGCGCCTCTTTCATTGCAAGTATTTCAGCGTGCGCAGTAACATCGTTCAGTTCTTCTTTTCTGTTATGCGCAACCGAAAGGATTTCCCCGTCTTTTTCTATAAGCGCTCCTACCGGAACATCGGATACAGATAATTTTGCCTCTTCAATTGCCCTTTTCATAATAGTATTTTATAGTAAATCTCACTTGTAATCAAATATTGTTTAAAATAAAATCAGGATATGGAAATCCCGACTAAAACAATTCACGCACTAGAATACGAAAAAATATTGGAAAGACTTGCAAACTGTTCAAAACTCGAACAGTCTAAAACTGTTTGTTTAAACCTTAAACCGCTTGAAGATCCGGAACAGGTGCAGGAGGCTCTGGATTTTACGGCAGAGGCTTTGCATGTCCTTGATTTCGGGTTAGATATTCCGGTTGAGTTTGTTATGGATATTTCTTCTCTCACGCTTAAAAACGAGTACTTTGTGGAAGAAGAACTCCTTGATACAGCGAAAACAATGCGGACTTCAAGAATAGTCAGGAATTTTTTGAAAGAAAATACGGAATTTAATTCAAAACTCAATACACTTGCGTTTCCTCTGTATGTCAATAAAGAACTTGAAGACAGGATTTTTGATACATTTGACGACGCAGGAAATGTTAAACAAAACGCTACACCTGAACTTGCGGGCTTGTATTCATCTTTAAGAGATACGGAAAACAATTTAAAACAAAGTGTTAATGCACTGTTAAACAATTCTGAATTTTCAAAACA
>CALUTH010000117.1 GCA_944323635.1 Candidatus Gastranaerophilales bacterium | reverse complement strand
TATAACAACCTTGTAAAATGGCTTACCCCGCTCGGTATAAGTATCGGTTTATTCCTCGGCTCATCAGGTGTAAAAATGAGGAGAGAAGAGGAACAGAACCTTGCAAACGGGCAGACAAAGATTGCAGTCGGAACGCACGCACTTATTCAGGATAATATAAAATTCCATAACCTAGGAGCGGTAGTAATAGACGAGCAGCACAGGTTCGGGGTAAAACAGCGACTGTCACTAAGACAAAAAAGCGCACTGCCGCAAATTCTTACAATGACTGCAACCCCGATTCCGCGCACCCTTGCTATCACCTTAAACGGCGACCTTGATTTAACAATTATTGACGAACTTCCAAAGGGCAGAAAACCGATTATAACAAGGTTTGTAAACTCCAGACCGCTTATTACAAAACTCATTCGAGATGAAGTTTCCAAAGGGTATCAGGCGTATATTGTTTACCCTCTGATAGAAGAAAGTGAATCCTTATCCGCAAAAGCCGCGACTATTGAGGCTGAAAGGTGGCAGAACGAAGTATTCCCGGATTTAAAAATAGGACTTCTGCACGGGAAACTCAAAAACTCCGAAAAAGATGAAGTAATGGAAAAGTTTAAGAATAAAGAATACGATATTCTTGTATCAACAACGGTTGTAGAGGTCGGGGTTGATGTTCCTAATGCGACGGTTATTGTAATAGAAAACGCAGAGCGGTTCGGACTGTCACAGTTGCATCAGTTAAGGGGGCGGGTCGGACGTTCGGAAATTCAGTCTTACTGTATACTTTCATCAAACACCAGAAACCCGCAGACAAAAGAGCGGTTAAACATTATGACAGAAACCAACGACGGGTTTGTAATTGCGGAGAAGGATTTGCAGCTCCGCGGTCCCGGAGAGTTTCTAGGCGTAAGACAGAGCGGGCTGCCGGATTTGATTATTTCCGACCTCGTACGCGACGCGCAAATCTTAGAAACCGCGCGGTATGATGCAATAGATTTTGTAAAAAATAACGATATAAATAATTACCCCGCGCTTGTCAACGCAGACCAGTTGAAACTAAACAGCGACATCCTCGGGTGCTAAGGGGGTAAATATTTATTTTTATCTGAACTATGCACACAGTCTCTTTTTATTAAAATCTTTTGTCCTTCCGGACTGGAAACAGTAACGCCTCCGGCGGATCCTCTCGACGGGGTCTTCTGGGATAACAAAATGTTTCGGTAATCAAAGATAACAAAAAGCGACAACTAACATAGACTAGCCCTTACAACAGATAGAAAAAACAAAATCAACAACTAGCGCTTGTCATGTTTAACAAATATGTGACCGGAAAATTTTCCGGTCACACTTGGTAAATTTAATAATATAATAGCTTCCATAACACAAATGCTCTGTTTTGGCTCTCCAGGAACCAATTTGTATATTTCGGGTTTTCAATGTAATCAAATGCCTTTTGCGTAACCTCGCAATTAGCTAATATACTATTTATTTCTTCGAGAGAAAATAACGGTTTGCCGTCAGGAGTTTTGTATTCCGCAAGTCTTGCTACAAATTCCGGGTTTTTGTTAATTTTGTTAATTACAATAGAAGAGTCAAATTCTGGTTTCATTTCTTCTAATGCATTTAAAAGTGATGCCTTTAACTCCGGACTCAACTGCGGTTTGTCTGCCGATGTTGATGTTTGTACCGGTTTTCCTTCTTTTAGTGCATCGAAGGCTGCTTTTGCTGCATCGCCAACAGGTTCTTGCCGTTTAAGAAGCGTTTTCTTTATATCAACAACATACGGGTCACCGTCAATATCGTACATTACAGCCTGTCCCTCTTTTACTGTTACACCTTCCGGCGCCTCTTTGGTCTTAACAACTGTTCCTTCAGGTACGACTTTGAATGCAGACGGCACAATATCTTTTTGTATTTCGATTGCATTTTCAATCCCTGGTTTTACGTCATACAGCGGGTCAACCTGATTTGTAGCGGGGTTTCTGTAGGTTTTTGCAATAACTGTAGGTTCACCGACCGCAAAGTCTCCGCCCGCTCTGTCATAAATCATAATTACAGAGTTTGGCTTAACCTCATGCGGGCTTTCCGGGTTCCATTTGTTCGGGACATAGAGTTTCCCGTCGGCACCTCTGTATACAATACCATCAGGCTCATAAGTTGTTGTATAGGCTGTTGCTTTTCCCGGTTTTGTCTGCGTAGGTATTGCATCCGCCGGAAATTTTAAACGCACATCAGAATAATCCGGAGTTTCTAATCTTGCCCGATAATTAGAAGGCGCACCAACTTCGGGATTTTGTATCAGCTTGCCTTCTTTTACAGCCTGAAAATATGCTTTTCCAAGTTCGCGCCCCTGATAATTATCTCCATTCAAACGCTCTTTTGCCGGTAAAACTTCATAAGAATTACCACGTCTAAGGACCAAATCTCCTGCATATGCATCAATTCCGTAGTCTGCGGTATTAATTGTTGTTTCCTTAGGCATTCTGTATACAACAACCGGTTCTCCACCCAAGTCAAATGATGCTTCGGGTTTTATTTTACTCAGGAGGTCAGCCGGTGTACCTTCTTTAAGTACGTTGTACAATCTAATTGCCATATAATGATCAAAAGAATTATATGCATCAGTAGAATTATAGTATAGTGAAGCAGATACCTTTGTATTCAAAAAGTTTTCAACTTTTTGAGGATTATTTATACATTCTTTTGCTATCAATTCTAATTGTGCAACATCCTTTATATTTTCAGAGTGACTTAAGGCTCTTTCAAGCAATGGCAGGGCTTCCGGATTTGTTTTTCCATATCTGGCAATAGTTACAACTGCCTCGGTAGAGTAACTCGGAACAACCATATCATAGTGTAGATGTTCCGATCCAACATACTTAGTATACTCTTGAGTACTTTTTAATAATCTGCCGACAAGTTCCGGATTTTCCTGATAAGCATTTGCTAACTCAGCCTTATTTATAACTGTCTCACCAGTTCTAAAATTAACTAGCCCGTTGTTAGTATTATTTGTTTCATGAATATTTTTTCTCTCAGCAAGCAGAGCATCTATTTCTTTTTCTGCACGCGCTCTATTTGCCTTTATTGCATCATTTATTTTAGCTTTACTACGACCGACCTGGAAAGACTTAGCGGCACCGCCGAGCATTATAGCGCCGGTGCCCAGTTCCTGACCACCCATTCTTGCTTCTTCGGCGGTATCAGCATTATATACATTCTTAGAACCGTCTATAACAAGTTTACCGCCTTCATAAGCAAAGTACCCCTGTGTTACGCCAGAAAATACCTGCCCGATACCTGCCGCTGCAGCCGCTTCTGACGCAAGCGCCAGCACACCGACAAACGCGGCACCCTGTGTACCAATAAATGAGTCAACAGCATCGCCGACACCTTTTGTCGTTTCCCAGGCTTTTTCCATAAACGATAAATTATCAATATCGCCATCATCAACAAATTTATCTACCGCCTCAACAAGAGCGTTTAGTCCGCTGTATTTTTTTATTAAATCTTTTGCATCAGTAATACCCGCTTTATTATCCATATAAGCAAACGTTAAGCCGAGCCCCTGCATCAACAGCTCTTTCATTGCTGCTTTGTTGCCTACTTCCTTTGCTTCATAAAACAGTTCGCCCGTCTTATCAAGCAGCATTTCTACCTGCTGTTTTTTATCGGCTTTCTGAAATTCAATATCAAACATCAAATCTTTATAATTAACATCAATATCCGGCTGAGATTTTACATAATCATAGAATGCTATTTCCTTAGCAAAATCTTCTGCATCTTCCGGACTGGTAATCCGTCTGGATTCCAGATTTTGTTGAGCAATTGCCGCACGCATTTCTTCCGATTGGCGCTTTCTTTCCGCAATACTTTCAGCCAACTTGTTTGCTCTTGGAGAAAGGACCTCTATATTTTGTTCAAACGGCGTTTTGTCAGAAAACGACACAAGACTTTCAAGATAACTTTCCTCACCGCCCATATATCCGGCAACGCCCCAGACATTCCCGCTTTGCAGAGCAGCCTTCTGCTGTGCGCTTATTGTTTGAGCATTAACACCTTCCTGCGTACTCATCCACTTTGCAAAGTCCGCTTCTTTCAATTGACCGCTTGAGAGCATCAGCTGTGCTATATCATACTTTGTAAGTTTCTTCCCTGTCTTGTTCTCTTCCTGTTTCAACTCCTGTAAATGTGCTTTAGCATAGCTTTCAATCTTTGCACCAATCTCATTTGCCATAATAACCTTCCTTTCGTAGTTTTATGCATCAAATTATGTATTATGGTGCATATATCGGCAAAATTTAGAAAAACTTTAATGTTTTAGAGTATATTGTTACAAAAATTTACAAAGAGGTAAATGAAGGGGTAGGGGTAAAAAATATATTTACCTTCTCCTTGATGGGGAGAAGGTGCACGGTAGTGCGGATGAGTGGGGGGGGTGGTAACGCCAGAACCCTCACACCAGTCCCCTGTCTTGGATTATGCGGGGTGTCGGGAAATTCAACATTTCCCGACACCTAACGGGCTGGGTTCGCTTACGCTCACACGGCGCCCTACCGCAAGTCCGCTTCCCGCAGAGCGAGGGGAGGCAAACCAACCCCCACCCTTAATCCCTCCCCGTAGGAGAGGGATTAAAAAAACACCCTCTGCGGAGTGAGCCATCAATGTTAGTGAAACAACTACAATGCGGGCATTGTCTGAGACACATAGTGTCGAGTTTGCCCGCTTGATGTTGAACTATACAATTGATGTGCGAACGCAGCATAGGGTGGCGGTTTTCCGTCTCTTTTGCCGCCAAAAGAGACCCCGTCCGGAGGACCCGCCGGAGGCGTTACTGTTTCCTGTCCGGAATGACAAAAGATTTTAATAAAAAGTATCAAGTGCATAGCCCCCGATAAAATAAATATTTAAAACCTTTTCAGGAGTTTATACAACCTTTTACATATTAGGGTGTATATAATGCGGGAAATTACATAATTACCCGTTTACAGACATAAGAAGACCACTGAAGAAACTTCAGTGGTCTTCTTTTTTATTTAATCAAAGAACTAGCCGCAAAGTGAGCAGGCAGAGCACGAAGTATTTAATGCCTTTTGTGCTTCTTCAAGTCTTACCTTGATACGACCGTCTACAGCAATACCTTCACCGGTTGATTCAGAAATCAATAACGGGTTAATATCCAATTCATCAATGTATTTGAAATCAGATACCAACTGTGAAAGTCTTAACAGTGTTTCCTGGATTTGGTCGATTTGCGCCGGCTTTGTACCTCTTGCGCCTTCAAGCAGTTTGTACGCTTTAACTGATTTAATCATTTCCATTGCATCAATATCAGTCAAAGGTGCAACTCTGAAGGTTACGTCCTTCATAACTTCAACGAACACACCGCCTAAGCCGAACATCATCATCGGACCGTATTGAGGATCGGTTGCAATACCGCAAACCATTTCGCGGTTGCCTTTTACCATTTCCTGAATAATAACACC
>CALUTH010000116.1 GCA_944323635.1 Candidatus Gastranaerophilales bacterium | reverse complement strand
TCGCCTTTAAGTGCCTGCTGGAACCATTCGTGCTTGTCTGAAAAGTGGTTGTATATAAGGTCTGCTTTGATTTTAAAACCTTTGGCTTTAGCGGCTTTTACAAATTCTTCAAACTGTTCCATTCCGCCTAAATCTTGACGCACGTTATCAGGGTTATTTATATCAAAACCCGCGTCAGACATTGGAGATTCAGCAAATGGTAATATGTAAAGTGTTGTTACTCCTAGATCCTCCAGATAATCAAGCATTTTGGCTGTATCTTTAAACTGATTTGGTTTATCTTCTGATGTGACGCCAAAACGGTCTGTGTAAAACATATATATAATTTCATCTTTATACCAGTCTGCGGGTCTTGTTAAATCCTGTTGTTTTAATTCTTCTGAACGGTTATCTCTTGCTTTTTTTGCTAGTTCAAGAATATGTGAATAAATTTCCTCAGTTTGTTCGGCTCCGTAAACTTTTGTTATTGCCGCTTTTAATTCTTTTTCTGTTTTCTTTGAAATTATTTTTGGGGCAGCACTTTGTTCAGAATCTGTTGTTTGGAACAATACATTCTCGTTAGCACTGTTATCGGCTTTTAAAAAGCGCGGGAATGCCGGAATTGCTGTATTATAAAAACATAAACAGGTTAAAAGGGTCAATGCTAAAAGTTTCTTATTCATCAAAGAAAACCTCCTTGATGATATTTTAGTATAAACAATTTGTGTTTTCACACGTAAGTAAAAATATTTTAACAAAACGATATATAAATTTTATATCGGCAGATTTTATATTTCTTCTTCTTCAAATTCGCTGTCATCTTCTGTAAAAAGACCCAAATCCTGCTCGCTGTCATCGAGAAGATTTTCTTCGTCTTTCTGTTCGTTTTGTTTGTCTTGCCCGTGTTTAGAGTTTTCTTTTATAATTTCTTCTGTTTCATTTTCTAAATCGTTGAAATTGAAGGCTTCTTGTTTTTTAGGTTTTTTAGAGTTAATTACGGCTGCAACATTCATCATAGCGAGGGAATTTAGTGTTGCTCTTAGCTGGGCACTTCTATCTGTAAATTCTTCCTGAAATTGCTGCTCTTCTTCTCCCTCTCCCCTGTTTATTACACCGTATTCAGTACCGGGTCCGTATTTTTCGTCATTGGTTTTTGCCGCAGTGCCGGAGATGTCACCGCTTTTAAAGTTAAAAGCGCCGCCGATGCCGAAAAATCCTGCTGACCTGTTATCTACCATATAAAAACAACCTCACAATTAAGTACAAACCCTGATTGAATATCCTCTTACCTTAGAGTTTATACTTGTTGATGATATTTTAAAACCTCTAAATATATTATTTTGTTATTTTTTGTGTGATTTTTTACAAAAATTTACAAAAAGTTTTATATCGAAACGTATGCAGATTGTGCAATGTGACGATTTTAAAATATTTAAATTTTATGCAAATTTTTTACTTGTATTATCCCCGTGCAAATTCTTTGATACTGTTGAAATCCAGTATTCCAATACATGTTTTATCCCATGGGCTTAATGCAACTTTCACCAGTTTGGTGTTTGTATCAAACATAATATTAGCAATTTCAATAATATCATTTTGCGGATAGACTGTTATGTCTGTTTCAGCAAAGCCCTGACTCATATAATCGCTGACTCTCAGTTTCATTAAACTCTCCCTGTTAGTTACATTATTAATTTAAAATTATTTTCGATAAATAACTACTAGCCGATTAGGGAGTTTAGTATCATCTAAATAGTTGATTTTATTATTGTTCTGGCAGGTAATATGAATATTATCCGTGTGTCTATTGAATTTGGTCGGAGAGGTTTTCTTCACTCTCGTTTTCAATATCTTTTATTTCAACTCCCATATCTTTAAGTGCAGCTTTAGCCTTCGGGGCAAAGGCAGTATTAGGGAAGTTTTCTAATACTGTTTGATAACATTCGATTGCATCTTTATTCAGATCCCGCATTTTCAAAATATTTCCGGTTTTGTAATATAGAGGTGCAAGTTCAGGTGCGCTGCCCTCTATCATCTGTGTATCAAGTTTTATTTTTATGGTGATAAGGCTTTCATTATCCTGCGGAGATAATAACGCGTGTCCGTATATTTTCGTTGTGAGCCGGTTAATTTCTGTTTCTGTTTGCTCTAAAAATTCTTTTGAAATCTTTGATTTAGCTTTGGTTTTTCTTGCTGCCTGCGCATCGATTGCAAAAATGGAGGCTAAAACAACACCAACTAATGTTAATACAATAAACTTCTTCATATACTCACCCAAAATCTGACGTTACTATTATAATTATTATAACAAAATTTGATTTTTTACCTCAATTAAATATATGATTATTTTATGAGAGAAGAGGATTTTTATCAAATATTTATAACAGGCTCCGGAGAATATCTTGATAAGCTTTTAGAAAAAGGGCTTGGAGGGGTAATATTTTTTTCAAAAGATATTGAATCAGCAGCCGGGTTTAAAGAAAAAATTGCCGATATAAAAAACAAAGCAATTATTCCTCCGTTTTTATCTATTGATCAGGAGGGCGGACGTGTTGAGCGGACAGAGAATATTTTTCCCAGACGTTTGTCTGCCGGAAGTGCATACCAAAAAGGCGAAGCTTTTTTAAAACTCCAGACTGAAGAAATGGCGGAGGAGCTGAAAGATTTTGGTATAAACCTTAATTTTGCGCCTGTGGTAGATGTAAATACTAATCCTGAAAATCCGGTAATTGGCGACAGGGCATTCAGTGACAATCCTGATGATGTGATAAAGGGTGCAAAGATTGTTATTGATGCTTATAAAAAAAATAATATTATCACCTGTGCAAAACATTATCCCGGTCACGGTGATACAATAAAAGACAGTCATAAAGATTTACCGCGTGTAAATATTACTCTTAGTGAGATGGAGAAAACACATATTGCGCCATTCAGGGAATTGGCAAGAGTTGTTCCGATGATTATGGTTGCGCATCTTGACTGTGAATGTTTTGGAGAAAGCGGTATACCTGTTTCCGTAAGTCCGCTTACTATAAAATATTTACGAGAAAAACTTGGCTTTGATGGTGTGATAATTTCTGATGATATGAATATGGGCGGCATTGCAGGAATTTCGCCGCTTAATGCAGCGCGAAGAGCTATTAAAGCCGGTGTCGATATTCTTTTATACAGGGCGTCGGATGATTATACGTACCATTTAATAAGGGCATTAAAAGAGGCTTTGCATGAGGATAAAGACTTGTATTGCGCTGTAGAAGGAGCGATACAGCGTATTAAACGGCTAAAAACACTGTATGGACTTATATAGCTGTAATTTTTTAAGCGCTTGCCAAAAAAAAAGGATTGTATTAAAATGTACGAAAAGTTTGATTTGAGGATTGGAAAAAAATGAAAAATGCATTGTTAATAGTAACAATATTGTTTGCAGCTATTATGTCAACAGCTTGTATCAATAATTTTGCAGTTCAAGAGTTGAATAACAAGGCAGCTGAATATCTTGCAAAAGGTGATTACGATTCTGCAATCGGTCGGCTGGAAGCAAGTCTTGATATTGATCCGACTATCTTTGAAACAAACTACAATCTTGGTGTTGCTTACATTAATGCGGAAAAATATGACGAAGCAGTAGATGTTTTAGAAAAAGCTGCTTCTATTAAACCTGAACAAGCTGATATTTATTATTCTTTAGCAGTTGCGCAGTATAATTCCGCAGAGGATATCCTTGCCGGTAAAACCGATGATGACGAAGAAGATGCGGAAGAAGTGTTGACCGAAGCGTCTACGACAAATGTTTCAGCCCCGAAAGAAATTACAACGGAGGACAAGCAAGAGGCTGCAAAATTATACACATCTTCAATTGCTTCTTTAGAAAAATATTTAACATTTACCAATATATCACAGGATTCTAAGGCATCTGCCGAATCTCAGCTTTCTTCAGTAAAATTGAAACTTGCTGATTTAGAAAAACAGCTTCCAAAACAAGAAAAACAAACATCTGAAAATCCGGCGGAAGAAGGGTAAGATGTTTGAGAACGGGATTGTATTAAGCTCTCCCGGAAGAGTATTTTTTCAAATAAGCGGGTTTGAAATTTATAACTATGGTGTAATAATTGCCCTTGCTATATTTGCTGGAGTTATTGTTTCAAATTATCTTGCAAATAGATCAGGTAAATTTCCTAAAGACATGTTTATTAATTTAGCACCCTGTTTGGTTATATGTGGAATAATCGGGGCGCGGTGCTGGTATTGTCTTGTTTATTTTAAAGAATATATTTTATTACCGCTGTCAGCGTTTAATCTGCGTATGGGAGGTATTTCTATCCATGGCGCAATTTTAGCGGGTTTTTTAGTGCTGCTGCTTTATGCTAAAAGGAAACATATAAGTTTGGTTTCTCTGTGTGATTATGCGGCTCCGGGACTTGCATTGGGGCAGACAATAGGCAGATGGGGAAACTTTTTTAATAATGAAGCTTTTGGTCTTCCGTATAACGGCTTTTTGAAATTGTATATTCCTGAAAACATGCGTCCTTCGCAATTTATTCAATATGACTATTTTCACCCGGCTTTTTTATATGAAAGCATCGGAGATTTAATACTGTTTATTGTACTGTTTTTAATCCTTAAATCAAATAAAAACAGACCTGCGGGTTTAATAACTCTTATTTATCTTGTCGGATATTCTATATTGCGTTTCTTTGTAGAATTAATCAGAGTAGATTCAAATGTTTTTATTTTTAATCTCCCATTCCCTGCATTTGTTTCATTAACTATTTTTGCAGTATCAATCATTATTTTAATATTTCTCTTAATAAAACGTTACAAATAGTCAATTTTTGTAAAAGAAAATACTTTTTATTTATATAAGGATAAATAGGAGAAATATGTCTGATACATCAAATTATTACAGATTAGTTCCGCCAATGCAGGATTATTATAAGATGCTGAACTTCTCATCATTGCCGTCTCCTTACGGGTACGGATATTCAGGCATGTATACTCCGGGCGGTTTGCCGTCTCCGTTCGCTTTTACGGGGATGCCCACAACCCAATCATCTTCTGCTGCTGCAACAGCAAACACTTCGTCTAGCGCAGTTGCACCCCAATCTAAAGAACAGGCTGAACAAGAATTGCAGGAACTTTTTGCACAACGTTCGCAATTAGCTGCCAAGGTAGAAGTTAATACTCCTGAAGGTCCCGTAATAATAGATAGAGCTGCATATTCAGAAAAAACCGGTTATATTGCAGAAGATGGCAAAAATGACGGAAAAATAAGTTTTTGGAATGCATTGAAAAATATTGGTAAGGGTTGCGTAAACCTTGTTACTGATATGTTTTTTGATGAAAACGGACATCTAAGCCTTAAGAAAGCCGCAACAACATTAGTTGTTGGCGGCGCTCTTGCAGTAGCTGCATTCTTGATACCGGGTGCAGGGACTGTGCTTGCAGGTGCGGCATTGGCATCAGGTGTATTGACTCTGGGAACCGGTGTTGTTCAGGCCGCATCAGCGACAACAGATGAGGGTGCTGAAATAGCATGGCAAAATATAGGCTCAGGT
>CALUTH010000115.1 GCA_944323635.1 Candidatus Gastranaerophilales bacterium | reverse complement strand
TACTCGGAGTGATTGATTCATCCTGTTCTCCGATCCGCTTGTTTATAATTTTTTCTAACTCAACAATTGTATCGTGCCCGACAAGCTGTTCCATCATTGAACGTTTTTCGTAAAAATCTCCGCGCGCCTTCATTTGTTGGTCTATTGCGTCCCTGTAAAACGCGTCGGTTACAAGCAGGACATCCTTTGGCGAATCCTGCGCCGCACGGTAGTTCGCATAACGCTGTTGAACCATACGGCTTGTAAGGTCATATATTTTTCTGGTCGTAAGGTAATCATAATAAGCATTTACGATTTTTTGCTGCAGGTCATCAATTTTTCTTACAAGAATAATCATGTCGGCATCGCCAACCTTTGTGTATTTATAGTTGAGCGCTTTGGTATCCTGCGACATAATTCCGAGAGTATTGCCGCCGATTAAAGAGGCGCAGGACAATAACGCGTTTCCCGTACCTGCGCCAACTAAAGTTGACATTCCTGCGATGGTTTGTAAAACATTTTTTATTGCCGTATTTGTTGGCTTATCTTTATCGGGATTTGAGAGTTTGTACAGGGCGTATTTAACCGTATCGCTTCTTGTCGCCGCTCCCTGCCATAAAATCGAAAGGTCTGTCATCATTGTGTCATAATCCCCTTCAATAGCCTGCGCAAATTCCCTTGACATTCTTTTTATACTCAAGTCCGCATAAGTCATTCCCGGAGTATTTATATTATTTTCTTCTTCTTTTGCCGTTGTTGTATGGATTTTAACTTCATAGTCCGCCTTAACCTCGGGAGTATCGGTTGTCCCGACTCTGTATGCCGCGGGGTGCAAAGTGTTCAAATCTTCATACTCTGCCGCATAAACGGCAGAAGTGAGTGATAAAATTATACTGAGTATTAAAAGTTTTTTTATCATTATTTTATTTCCCTTTAAACAGTGCAGAGTTAAAGTCGTACTGGTAAAGTTCAAGTTTATCTACTGCAGTCTTACCCGCAAGCCGCTGGAGTTCTGTATGGTATTTTTTTGCCGCCTGTTCAAGTTTGTACTCTTCTATGTACATGTTGTCATACAGCGATGAAGATAGTGCAATATCCAGAATATCATTGCTTGCGATAGCTTTTGAGTAGTTTTTGCTGTACAGTATCATTTTTGAGCGAGTTGTCTTAAGCTGGTTCAAAGTGTTCTTATAATTGTAATAGGAGGATATAATCTTATCCTGCAGTTCTTCGACAAGACTGGCTAGCTGAATTAACTCCGTATCGGTTAAAGGTACCTCCTGCGGAACATTCTTTTTATTAAGAAGAGATTGTGTAATTCTTCCTGCGGAAAAAGCCGCTGTTTGTACTGTCGGGTGCTGCCCCATTACATAAGGGACAAATGACGCACCGGAAATAACTGCAGAAAGGGTTTTTGCCATAAATGACGAGTGGATTCTTTTCTGGCTTTCCGGACTTGCAAGTTTTTTAAGGGCAAATTCTATAACCTTATTGTTTGCAACAGTCCCCTGCCATAAAATTTCTAAGTCTGCCAGATCTTTTTTTCGCTGTGTATCAATAAGCATCTGGAGGGTTTCATCATCTTTTATTAACAGTGAACCGGAAATTTTTCTAGGGGTTGTATCAATATTGACCTTTTCTTTATGTTCAACTTGAAGAGTCACCTCGTCGCTTCCGTATACAGCGGGGAGAAAAGTCAAAAATGCCAGTATTGTTATAAGAGCCTGTCTTTTCATAACAGCTTTATACCATGCACATGAACAAAAATCTAATTTCATAATTTTCTTCTTATACATTGTAACGAATTGTAAAAATTCTTGCTTTGAGGCTAAAGATTTTGAAAAAAAATCCGTAAATATATATGTAATAATCAAAGGTTTGGCGGTAATAATTACTTTTATGGAAAATATAATTCTTATACTTAATAGGTTGAAAGCAGGCTTAAAGGTTACTGATGAGGTACCCTTTTTAAAACGGTATGATGAAAATAAAAATTCAATTTTTGATGACGGAGAAATCGAAAAATTGAAAGATGACCTGCTGGAGTTTGCAAAGAAAGACGATAATTGGGATAACCTTGATGAAAAAGAAATTGCGGCTTTTTATAATGCAATTGCTGAAGGCAAAAAAAATGCAAAAGAAGATTCAGCTGTTGTAGAGCTTATTGCCGGCTGGATAAAGAATGCTGCCGGGCTTGTTTCTGATGTTGAAGAAGAATTAAACTTATATCCTGATTATGAAAATCTTTCCGAGGTAAAAAAAGAGTATATGAATGTTATTGCTTCAAATCTTAAAAAGTTTGATAAGTTTGATGATTGTGAAAATTTTATAGGAATGCTTACGTCTGATAAGTTTTCTGATGAAAAAATAACTGCAAATTTAAAAGTTTTAGAGGAAGTTGTTAAGATACCTTCTTTTAGTATTTCATTTTCCAATATTGACTTTATTACGGGGATTGACAGTTTGCCTGAGGGTAGAATTGATAGAATAACAAATAATTATCAATATTTGACTTCTGAGGACATGGCGCTTTTGCTGTCCTTTGATGATAAACGGTTTGAGCGGGCGGAAAAACTCTTAAAATATACACAAAACTCATCATTGTATGAGTACAGACCTGTAATAGATTTAAAAAAGGATGAATATTTTACTGCCGCTCTCGGGTTGGTGTCAGACGGTTGTCCTTTTAGGAGTTTCGAGCTTGCGGAACTTGCGCAGATTCCGTTAGAAAAATTGGATATGGTAAGAGGGTATGCTAATACGGACAGGTTTTCGGCAAACGGGCTTGTTGTTCTTTCGGAACTCTCGGAAGTCGAATTTCGCCGCGCTGAGCAGGAATTGTTTACATTAAAAGACAGGTATGAGCAGTTGAACGCTTCTCAAATTGCGGAAATTGTTAAACTTGAACCGTGGAAATATCAGAATGCTAAAAAAATATTGAAAAAAGACTTAACATTATCGGATGGAACCACCCGTAAATTTAACGGTGACGAGGCAGCCGCTTATGCCGGCTTGAGTTCTCATGAATTAAAACGGGCGCTTGAGTTTTATAATATAAAAAACAGAAGCTATGGTACAGATTTAAATCCTGAAGATATTGCCGCTCTTGCTGTTATGGAGACGCCAGAGTTAGATAAATTTATAGAAAAGTACCCGAATTTCCATTTTCTGAAAAACGATTATTTGACAAATAGTGTTACTTTAATGGCTCCTGATATATTGGGTGACAGAGAATTTGTATTTGACAGAAACATAGGAATTGTAGAAACTGTTGTAAATATTTCTGAGGATGTAGAGTTTAAAAGAATAATAGTAAGAAATACGGAAAAGAATATATATCAGGAGGTTGTTTTCGGGGAACTGGAGCATTATAGCGGACAGGTAGTTACGGAAGAGACAATAAAATACTATGACAGAAAAGGTAATTTGCAGCGCACAATAAAAATGAAAAAAGGTGATTATCCCGGTGTCCCTAATATATCAATGACTGACCAATCTGGGACACGTATACCGCTGCAGTATTCCTCGGTTGATAAAAGAACGGGGATAAAGACAATATCTAAGGATTTTGTTTCACCTGAAGGGGTAAGAACAGAATACTTTTATGAATCCTCTCCGGACGGGCTTGAAATTTTAAACTATAAAATTACTGATAAAGACGGTAAAGTCTTGATGAACCGCGAACAAACCTTTCAAAAAGTTGATGAGAATAATTTTGTTTCTTCCTTAAACGGTAAAGTGTACAATATAAATTTTGAAGGCGAAAAAATTACAATTAAAGAAAACAATTCCAACCAAACAAATGTAATCGACTTAGCGGGGAAAATTCCTGAGGACGGGCATGATGTGATTCTCAATATACTTAAACACGTCCCGGGAAATCAGCTTTTAATTATGAAAAAACTCCCGATAGAGAAAATAGAATATGATACGGATGTTTATGCGAATAACAATGCTTTATGGTCGGGGGATGATAAATCTATTATACTAACTCCCCACCCGCAATCAGAAAACTTTGAAGCGGCACTTTTTAGCACATTTATGCATGAGTACGGGCACTATATTGATTCCGATCCGGTATCGGGTGAATGTAAAACAATATCCGATAATCAGGATTTGCAAAAAATTTATGATAAAGAATTAAAAGCATTTTTGAAAAATACTACGAGCTTGCAGCAGGATTACGTAAAGTATTTTATATTTAATAACGGATTCTATAATCCGGAAGAGGAACGTGTAGCTGAAGCCAATATGCTTTTGCAGACTAATCCATGTGATTATCTTTCGGTCAGAGCCCTTTATTATCAACAGTATTTCCCGCGCACTATTGCCAAAATTTCAGAGCTTGTTCAAGAAATAGAAAATAAACCTAAAGATTAATTAAAATATCCACCCTTTGGAGGTTATTCAAGTACGGTAAAAATAATAAAATAACCTTTGGAAAGGGGATATAGTGGAAATAGAGGTTATTTCGGATACGAACTTGAATAAGGTTATTAATTCAATAAGACCTGTTAAGTACAATAATGTATCGTATCGTTTTTGTGTAAGCGGCGACGCTTTGCGTCTTGCAAATAAACACAAAGAGTCTATACCCCATTACCTTCAGGCAATAATGAAAGACCGCTCAAATATTGATGCTTATATAGGAATTGCGCATTCTTATAAGGCTGTTGAAAATTATGAAAAAGCTTTGTTCTATTTTAATCAGGCAAATAGCATAGAACCTGCGTTTAATTTGTATTTGGAAGCCGGCATGTGTAATTTTGCATTATCAAAATATGAAGATGCTTTAAAAGATTTTATGTCAGCAATAAAACTATCGCCCGATAATCTCGATGCGCAGACATGGCTGGCGCTGACGCATGAAGAACTGGAAGAGTACAGTATGGCGTTTCTTATTTATGATAATATGATTGAGCGCCATCCGGAATATTTAAATGCTTATATTAATAAAGGTACTCTGGAAATGAGTATTGACCGTTATCAGGAAGCAACCGGCACTTTTGCACAGGTTATAAAAATGAATCCGGATTTTTATAAAGCTTATTTTGGTATTGCTCTGTGTTTCGATAAACTCGGCATGTTTAAAGAGGCAAAAAGATATTATACAAAGTTTATAAATCTTAAACCTCAGGCAGAAGTTGCCGATTTTGTAAGAGCAAGAATTAGTAAACTTACAATATTAAAAAGACCCGGGTGCTCTCACCTGAGTCTTGTTAATTAATCTCTCCTCGTGTTCCGGTATTGTCCTCGTGTGTTCTCTTTTTTATTTTGCTCCTTATCTGACGTTTTGTTTATTGCCTCTGATGTATATATAAAGTTTATATAAATTGGAGAATTTCACAATCTTTTAAATCTGTTACAAAAGTTTACATCAAAGTTAATTAATTACTGGTTGTTTTATAATGATTGTAATAGTTTTATTGTATGGGAGGCATATAAAATGAGGTGTAATTTAGGAGAAGTCATAACGGCGATGGTCACTCCTATGGATGAGAGAGGCAATATTGATTACGAGGCTTTGGAAAAACTTGCCTCATACCTTGCGGATAACGGTAGTGATGCCGTTCTTGTCTGCGGAACGACAGGAGAATCTCCGACTGTTTCTAATTCGGAAAAACTTGAAATTTTATCGAGCGTCAAACG
>CALUTH010000114.1 GCA_944323635.1 Candidatus Gastranaerophilales bacterium | reverse complement strand
ACAGTACTCTATTCGCTATTTATTCCCTGTGTCGCTTCCGGCTTCCGCGTCTACTAGAAAACTTTTCGTTTCCCGCGTTGGATAATCAATTTATCCAACTCTTCCATATTACCTGCTCAATTTTCTTTGTCAATACTGAGCAGAAACATTTGTTTACATTCTCAAAATTCAGAGCTGCTTTCCGGTCGCGGAGTTTACCGCCAGCCGGAAAACCTCCAAATTTTTAGTGCTTACTTTATATTTCGGTTTAGTGTAAATGTACAGTGGGCAACCCCACCTTCAGCGCGCTGTACAGATTAGCTTTATGCGCGCAATAGTTATATTAGCACGAGTATTTTTTATTGTCAACTATTATTTCTTAATTTTTTATTTTTTAAATCTTAACTTCAAAAAGCCCGCCAGTATAGCTATTAACACTCCTACACCGGCAACTTTTACCACCATCGGTGTTTTATCTTTGGTTTTATATCTGTATTTCTCAATATTACTATTAACTTCACGTTCAAGTACACCCATGCGCTGCCGCGCATCTGCACTTCTAATGCTGTTTGTATGAAGTTTTACATCCGGTCCGCTGACAACACCGGCTTTAATTACAGTTGGTTTTATTACATTGCTCATATACCACCTTAAAACAAATGTCCGTACCTTAATAGTTTTTGAATATTCTCTTTAGGAAGGTACATGTATCCTGACGGCATGCGAAATTCAAAAATATTTTTATCTATAAACTCTTTCATCGCAGTATTATTATCTTCATCAATATATCTAAATCCCAACTTATAAAAGAATTTAGGACTTGTGTCCTCATCTGATAATTGTACCATATACAGTATAACTCTACCGCCTGTATCATCATCGAGCATGCTCTTCTCAACAAGCGATTGCATTGCCTCCGTCCCTGCTCCTTCATGCGGAGTGGGACTTTCTATATTTGCGAGAAGGTAACAGTTATTAAAATACTTTTGCTCACGTTCTTCGTCAATAACACCAGACAAAAAGAAATTTCCTTCCTGTTTTTTATCCGGTAAAAAGTTCAGATATTGCTTAACACTTTTTATTATAGAGTGTTTTATGCCCTCCTCCGATGAATAATACTCAAAAGGAAGCCCATCCGGCGCTATTATACAATCCGATGTTTTTATTTTTCGGTATTTAATTTTTGCTTTTTGTTTTTTCTTTTCCTGTACTATACTCGCATATCCCGAAATCTCTCTTGTGCCAAGAGTAGATATTTTCTGGGATGCAAACTCCTGATAAGGCGTTACAGGAATATTTCCCGACACTAACATATACCTTTACCTATTAATTATTAAAACTAACCTTATATATATAAAGTAAAAAACTACGCCAAAATTGCTTTATCAGACAGATGCAGATTAATATTTCTTAACATAATAGCAAAAAAAATTTTTCACCGGTTTATACTATATAAGAAGTGTTTATTTCAATCAGGAGGTTAAAATGAGACTACAGCCGGTAGGCATACATAACAATGCGCCAATCAACAGAAATGATAACTATGTAGTAAAAAAGAACAAGCTCACTAATATCCCGCAAGCAAATATTGTCAACTTTAAAGGGCGGGCAGATCAGGTTATTTTTTATGGTGCAGAATTTCCTGATTACAATAAAAAAGGCGGAGTTGCCAATGTTATGGGTTACTACGAAAAATTACCCGGGGTTGAATCCGTAATAGTACAAACATATTATAACGGGCAAAAAAATTATAATAAAAAAGGAGAATATACCGGAGAAGTTAAACCATGGCAGTTTAATGAAGCCTGCAAGTATGACGGATTAAAAAATCAATATTTTTACATTAAATTTAATACCGACAAGAAAAATATAATTAAAGAAACAACAACCAATCTCGACAGCAATATCGCAAGTAAAGACATTATTATTCTAAAAAAAATAGCCGACAAAAATGTTGTATATGGATCCCAGCAGGAACAACAAATAATACTTTTTAAAGCAATGGCAGCAATTCCAATTAAGAATGAAAAGGACGAAATTGTTGACTACAAATTAGAGGAACTTCCTAAAGATCAGAACACAGGAAAGAATAGAAATCATTTCTTTATATACTCTAAAGGAACTGCAGAATTCAAAGAACCATATGATGACGGTTCATACAACTCTGATAAAACACAAAATCCAGATGCGTTCAGCAAGTTCAAACCGCAGCCGTATGCAGAAAATAACCGTGCATTCGTAGAATTAAAACAAGCATTATGCGATGCAGTTGTTACAACTGACGGCAGCAAATTTGAACCATCCACAGTTGTTTGCTCAGACACACAAACAGCCTACACAATTTCGTACATGAGAGATGAAGCTGTTAACGGCAATCCGGCTTTCAATCCACAAGAAATTGCGCCTGCTTACGTTATACACAACTTAAGAGCAGGCTATACAGGCGAATGCGGCGGGTTAGACATTGCCTTAAATTTAGGATTATCGTCCGATGAAATTGAAATAATGAAAAAAGATCCAGAATATATCAGTGCAGACGAGGCGGGAAATCCTGATGCATACTTTACTGAATATATCCCAGAATTACGGGATGGCTCCGGGGCTTTCAATCCAACACTGATAGCTTTTAAACTGCGCCAAAGCGGATATATGACCGGACTTAATACCGTATCACCAGGCTACGCGCGTGATATTGCATACAACACCAATTTACCAACATCACTCCAAAATATCTGGAGAGACTTATATGATAATAAACAGGCTATCGGGATTATGAACCCGTTTGAAGATCCCAGTTTTCACATGTTTAAAGGCGTCATAGGAATGAATGGCTATCTGGAAAAAGGCGTAAACGAAACGAAAAACAAGTTAACCAATATGGGCGAAGAATTCGCCGCGCTGGCTGATGAACTTCACCCGTTTGAAAAAGTTGATGAAGCTAAATTCCCTAAACAAGAAAACGGAAATTATACCGTCACAGAAGAAGCTTATAATCATTATATAGATGTAAAAAATACGAACAAAAAAGAATTTTTAAACAGGTTAACACCAAAATTTGATATTCTTATCAGCAAGGACAAAGATTTATATAATACAATTATTGCAGGTAAACCTAACTGGAATGTAAACTTAATCGGTAAAATAGACGAAAACTTACTAGTTCCTGACAGAATAGACAAATTAAAAGTGTACGTATCCTGGGGTAGACTTGATTCCCAAAAGTCGCTAGATATAGTAATGGATGCATTTGATAAATACTGTACAGCTCATCCGGAAGAGGCTGAGAACTGTATTCTCGTACTCGGCGGGGAAGCACCGGGAACCGAATATTCTGATAAAACTCTTGAACAGGCAAATAAAATGGCTGCAAAATATCAGGGGCATTTTTGTTTTATGGAAGCCTTTGCTCCGGGTAAAATTCTTGCATCTGTTGCAGAAATGGCACTACTCCCGTCGAGAGAAGCACCTTGCGAATTAACAGACCTTGAAACAATGCAATTTATGACATTGTTAACAGCAACAAACACACAGGGTATGGCAGACAAAAATTTTGATCCAGAAATAGATGGAGAAGACATTGCTACCAGCTTTAAGACTAAATCAGGTTACTATATTTCCTCAGAAGATATTAAAAACTTTAAAGAACTTGGCATCGGTAAACAATGGGAAAATGACCTGGCAGAGTTAACAAACAAAGTAGAAACAGAAAAAATAAACAGAGCAGCATGTTCTTTCAATGTGGATAAAGAAGAATCCGATAGCCTCCAGGATTATATCAACGCCAATCCTGATTATAAAAAAGCATTTGACGATTTGCTTGATAAATATCGATCCTTAATCTTAACAGCAGGCGTTGTTACGTGTATTGAAAGAGGAGTTCACCTTACAAAACAACAAAGAATGAAGATGGCAGAAAATGAACTCAACTTGAAAACAGGCTGGGAAAATAACCAGCAATTGACAAAAGCCGGAGGAAAATCATCTGCTGATTTGTATAGAGACATTTTTAAAGCAAAAGCCGATACGGATACAGGGAAATACGGAACATCGTTCCTGCACAAATTAAGAGAACATTTAAACACCCTTAAAAACCGTCCCCAAGAAACTATAACCCCGCCGGCTAAAAGCTTCTTGGGCAAATATGGCAAAGTCATTTCATGGGCGACGGCATCTGCTGTTGTTACAGGAAGTGCAGTTTATTATTTTATGTCTAAATCTCAAAATAACACTGGAATGCGTACAAGAAAACATCCTGACGCAAAACAAGTATTAAAGAAACACTCTCAGCATAAAATGAACATAAAGGCATAAAAAAAGTGGTCTAAAGACCACTTTTTTTTAACCACCTTACTTTATACTACGGCAATAGTGCCGGTTTGCAACTGATTAATTCTCTTATTTATTTCATTTATCTGTGCGTCAATCTGAGAATTTTCTACCTTAGTTCCAAATGTTCCTCCAAATATAGATTGAGGATAAACCACACGGTTAAAGGTCGTTGCCATATAGACTTCAGGATGGTTGTATACATTCCAGCATTTTACTAAACCATTTTTACCTTTTTGTATCTGACTCCCCGGCCACAGGAAAATCCTATCAAGAATTGGTGCAGGCTTTTTCTCAATTTTTAAAGTATTAATAATATTTTCAACCGATGAAATATATGCTTGATCATCAGCCGGTCTATTTGTCAAATACCGGTCAATCAATCCCCTTGCATTTGCTTTATCTGCAGGAGTAGCCATTTTGTCATCAAGAATTTTTGCAGCTCTTGTAAGATCTGCCGCCCTTGCTTCAACCAGCGTGCTTACATTTGCAGCCTGATCTTTTGCCATAATAGCAATGTCATTATATGTTTTCAATACATCAGCAGTTGTTCCCGGATTATTTCTTACATTTTGCATTTCCGTAAGGGCTTCACTTGCAATTTGTTCAAAACGTGCAATTGCCTTTTCTTGTTTTATCTGACTATCAGCCCTATATAACTCTCTTGATGCAGCCTTAAGTCTTGTTAATATACGAAGTTGGAATTTTTGTTCCGGTGTTGCAGAAGAACCTAATGAACGTAATTGGTTTATCTGCGCATCCAAATCTGTCATCTTTTTAGCATAATCACCGGCACCGCCGAATTTTGTAGTTCTTATAGCATACGCATTTTTAGGTGCAACCGATTCCGAAATCTTTATCATATCATCAAACGCTGCAGCAGCCTCATCCGACAAACCGGTATTACCACTTCTATAAGCCTTAGCAGCATTAGAGAGATGTTGTAATTCATTGACTGCCTGAGTATATTCCGCCTTTGATTGTGCGCTGTAAACTTTTTCATAAGCAGCTGCAATATCATCGGCATACTGTCTGTATTCCGGACCAGCACCCGGAATATCAGTTTTCAGTTTATTAACATTATTTGTATATTTGTTTTCATAATGAGAATACCCGAATTTATTAACAAATCTATCAATACCGATTTTCATGTTATTAAAGTTTTGACCTATAGCCTTAGACATACCGCCGGCAGCATTAATATCCGCTCTAGCAGCCTTTAAGCCAAGTTTAAATGATTGATCCAAACGCCATATCTTAGGTGCTTCTACTCCCAATTTACCAGCCGCGTTAACTCCAACTTTCCGTAAGCCCACAGCCGACAGAACTGTCTGCAATGTACCTGAGCCTATATTTTGCCATGCTATTTCAGCACCCTCATCTGTTGTCGCTGATGCGGCCTGAACAACACCGGTTACCAGAGTCAATACACCTGATGCCAATACCACACCTTCAAGCACAGTCCAAGCACCCGCAATCA
>CALUTH010000113.1 GCA_944323635.1 Candidatus Gastranaerophilales bacterium | reverse complement strand
AAAATTTTATTTATTTTATAAATATGTTTTTTTTTTTTTTAAATAGGCATGAATAAACATTAACAAAAACCTTATTGCCCCCCCCGCGGGAATTTTAAACCACTTCGCCTTCCAGGTGCCACGTATGAGCGTCCGTTATTTTTACATTCACAAACTCACCCGTTATATCTCTGTCATAAGGCGCGTGCACCATCTTGTTATTTCTTGAGCGCCCGGATATAACTTTCTTTCCGTTATTTTCGTCAAATCTTTCCACAAGAACCTCAAGCGTCTTGCCTAAATATTTTTTATTGGAATTTAAGCAGCATTGCTGATTATGCGCATTCAATCGTGCAAGCCGTTCGGATTTAACCTCCTCAGGTATAAATTTATCCACCCACTTTGCAGCAACCGTTTTTTCTCTCGGTGAATACGCCGCCGTATTAGAGTAATCCAATTCAAACTCGCTCATTGCGTCAAGAGTATGCTGAAACTGCTCTTCCGTCTCACCGGGGAACCCTGCTATAAAATCACTGGTAATAGTTACATCAGGGATTCTCTGTCTTATATTTGCACATATTTTGCCGTAAGTCTCTTTATCATACCTTCTGTTCATCTTCTTCAAAACTTCGCTGTCGCCGGATTGCATTGGAATATGAAAATACTCGCAAACCTTATCAAGTTCTATAACCGTATCAATTAATTCTTCCGTTATATCCGTAGGATAAGAGGTTACAAAACGAATTCTGAACTTGCCCGGGAGCGCATTAAGCCGCCGTAAAAGTTCCGCTAGGTTAACATTTTTCCCTTCCGCATCCTGTGACCTGTAGCTGTCAACATTCTGCCCCAGCAGTGTAATTTCTTTAAAACCCTCGTTTAAAGCCTTTTTAGCCTCGTTTAGAATAGCCTCCGGTGTTCTTGAACGTTCTCTTCCTCTTGTATAAGGTACAATACAGTATGTACAAAAATTGTTGCACCCTTCCATTATCGGTATCCACGCGTTAACGCCTTTTACACGTTTTATTTCTTCACGTTCTGCGCAGGGTGTCTCATCGCACGAAACAACACGTTCGCCGTTTTCTATCCGCTTTATAAGTTCCGGAAGTTCATACAAACGCTGTGTACCGAGAACCAGATCCACATAAGGTGCTCGTCTAAACAAGTCCTTTTGAACCTGCTGTGCAACACACCCGCAGAAAGCTATTTTTAAATCAGGTTTATTCTTTTTCCACTTGCCCCATACCCCTATGGCACTATATGCCTTATCTTCCGACAATTTACGGATAGAGCAGGTGTTAATAATTAACAAATCCGCGTCTTTAGGGTTCTGTGTTTCCGTATAATCCAGATGTTCCAGCATCCCGAGCATCCGCTCCGCATCCGATTTATTCATCTGGCATCCAAGTGTTTCTATATATACCTTTTTCATTTCTTTTCCTTTATTTCCGGCTGTTTTTATTTACAATTTCCGGCACCGGCTTTTAACCGCCGGTATTCTTCCCCTGTACAACCTGCTGTAAATAATAAAACGTGCTTGATGGGAGTCGAACCCATGACCTCAGGCTTCGGAGACCTACGCTCTATCCAACTGAGCTACAAGCACGCGTTGGGTTTCAGGTGTGCCGCTGAATTCCGTTATACGGGATTTGTGCAGAGCCGCCCTCCTCTTAATTATACCCGCCAAATACTATATAGCAAGCGGGATTTATATAGCAGTTTGCAGTGCAAATTGCTAAGTCTGTCATACAAAACTTGTTTCAACTCTTGTCTCAAATAATTTTATCGGGGGCTGTGCACCCCCGAACCCCGCACCAAATTTCTTTCTTTTGTTTTGCGATGACAAAAGAAAGAAACTTGGATAAAGAAAGAAAAACTACGCTCCCAAATACAGTCTCTAAACTCAACCCAAGGCAAAATAACTCGCTGCGCTCAAACAAATTTTGCCCTATCATTGTTTCGTTAAGAGACTGTAGAAAAAGCAGAAAAATAAATTTGAAATCTATTCGAAACAGCCCGTAAGATGCGGCGGATAACATCAGTTTTTGTTGTGCTGCAAGCCCGACCGGTACATCGTTATATCTATACTATTTACCTTAATTTATGTATAATAAAAGCTATGAAGGCAAAAATTATTTGTATTTGTTTATTCCTTTTATCAGGGCTCGGAGTATATGCAGGACTTGCTGTAAGAAATGACGTACTGATATGCAACCCGTATACTATGGAAAATGATTTTGCCGACTCAATAGAGCACGAAGGATACGAAGGCGGTATAAAATTTCTGAATGCCTGTATATCAAAATATCCTGACAGTCCCCAGTTTTATAACAACCGCGGTAACATTTACAAAATAATGCACAGATATGAAGACGCCCTTGACGACTACAATAAAGCAATTTCACTTGATGAAAATTATATGTCGCCCAGACACGGAAAAATCACTCTGGCTATAGTTCAAGGAAATTACGACGGGCAGCTGGAAAATATTAACAATTTAATCAAAGAATACCCCGACAGTTATCTTCTATACAACACAAGAGCGGTTATCAAACTTCACGGAAACGACTACAAAGGTACAATTGCAGATTTGACAAAGTGTATTAGTTTAAATAAAAACTACAAAGAAGGCTACAAAATCCGCGGGTATGCGTATTCGGGAGTAAAAGAGTACAAAAATTGCGTCAAAGACCTTTCTACATACCTCCAGTACAAAGCAAACGATGCAGATGTTTATTTCCAACGCGCACTATGCTACAGCCAGCTTCCCGGAAAATCTTATCAAATGCTGAATGACCTTGTATTAGCCGCAGAACTTTACAAACTGTACGGTAACAATTATCAATATTATAAAATTAAAGATATGCTTAATAGTATCGGAATTAATAATATTGAAAACACCTCTACCATACAAAAATAGTTTTTTCACTTTGTTAATTTTTGTAACAAAATGTTTAATAAGGATAAAAATAAGTCAATTTTTGCCCGCAAATAATCTTTTTATATTTGTAGGTAAAAGTAGGTTTATTTTATGGTACAAGGTTTTGGTTCATATTTAGATAAAAATGTGTATCCGGGGTATATACAAAATAACACCGGTTTTGGAGCTGCAGCAGTAGCACCTGTTCCGCTACTTAAAAACGTAAATAAAAATAACAATCTCCAAGGACCGCAGGCAGACACTGTAGATTTATCAGATCAGCAGCCAATGTCTGATCCGTTATTTGGGGAAGAAGGAATGTTCGGAAGCCTTCAATACACCCTTCCTTTGTGGTTCGTCTTAGGTAAAGGCGTAGATTTATATAACAGACACTGTACCGGAGAATATAACAAGTCACTGCCCGCAAAACTTGCAAGGTTCGGAGACAGAGTTTCAAACTCCAAGCTTCTTAACAATTCTTACGTTGAGAGAGCCGAAAACGCAGTAAGCAGAACAAAAAGTAATATATTAAACAGATTAAAAAATAATTCCACGGTTATTAAAAACCTGATGGAAAACTCTACAAGACCTGAGTGGGAAATGGCACGTTTTGCTATGAATACACAGGAACAGGAACTGGCAAACGAGTTTAATACACTGTTTGAAAGATACTTAAAAGGCGGCGGAAAAACTCCGGCTTTAAGACATTTAATTCCGAGTAAAGAAGAAAAAGCTTTTATCAAAAATATTCTTGGTCCCGGCGCATCCGAAATAGATAAGATTAACTGTCTTCAATTAAGAAGAATTAATCCGCTCAAATATAACAACGCTCAAGCGATAAAAGCAGTCTTATCTCAAAGAGCAGTCAATCCTGAAATAGTTAAAGATATTATCTTAAAAGAACTAGGGTGCGATGCGGCAACTTATGCGAAATATAAAGCTAATCCAAATAAATACGTAAAAGAACTCAGAAAACTGGCTCTTAAAGCAGGCAAAGACATGAAAGTTTATCACGGGAATTATTCTGTGATTGGTCCGGTATTCAGACGTCAGGCAAACATGTCCCAAATAGGCAATAAAATGCTAAGTATTGCAAAAGGGGCAACCGACGCTGCAGGTAATGCAATTCCTCCTAAGACCGCACTTGGCAGAGGCGTATCAAGAACAGTTCAGGGGCTTATGCGCGGTGTAACATTCGGCGGCGGGAAACTCGGTCTGCTTATATTTGTTGCGCCGGCATTAGTTGATATGTATCAAAACGCAAAAGAAGCTCCGGACGACCAAAAAGCCGGAACCGTTGCTTACGGGCTTGCAGAAGCACTTTCATGGGTTGCAACATTCCCTGCAAGTATGAGATTGATGCACAAAGTCGGCGGTCTCCGTTATCTTGGAATGACTGCTAATCAAACAGAACAGTATCGCGACGCTTTGAGCAAGTTTAAAGAAGCAAACAAAGCCGGAGAATTTGCAACAAAAGCAGAGTTTAACAAGGCTTGGGAAAAAGTAAACGCAATAAGAAAACCAACCACAAAACTCAACTGGTTTGAAAAAGGATTAAAAGGTCTCGGAACACTTATTACTCAAGATTTGGAAATGAAACCGGCATGGAAAAATCCAAAACTCAAAGGTATTAAGTCACTAGGCAACACTTTAAGAGGAAAGAAAATAGGCAACTTCTTCCGTCACGGCGCAGGTGCCGTTGGAAAACTCGGTTTATTCTTCGGTATTATGGGATACGTATTAACTCCGCTAATCACAAAACCGCTAGAATGGATTTTCGGAAAACCGTATGACAGGCATGAAGAAGCAGAAAAGAAAGCCGAAGAAACAGCAAGACAACAGGCTTTACAGGGCGCTAGCGAAGGGCAACAAGGAACTTCACAGGAAGTTATTAATGCAATAAATGACTTCAATACAAAAGTTGAAGCAGCAAAGCAGCAACAAACAACAAGTATAATTCCGCCAATGGAACCTAAAGTCTTTGTAAAATCTCAAGATAATGTAGTACAGGACAATACAAGATATATTCCGTCACAAGATTGCGGTATTCCTAAAGACAGCGATGAATTCAGAACCTATATGCCTGGTCAAAATAATCAGATAGTACAGGTTCCTGAAGAAGTCAAAGGGATTACGACAATCGACGCAAAAGCAGACGCAGCTATTAAACAGGCATACGAAATGTTAAGCAGAAGGATTTAATAAACTATCTGCAAACAAATATTACGCAGGCGCGGTTTATTATCAAAGTCAATTAACACAATCTGCTGCCAAGTTCCGAGGTTTAAAGCCCCGTTAATTAACGGTACAAATACCGAATTTCCAATTATTGCCGCTCTGATATGTGCATATCCATTACCATCATGCCACAAATCATCATGATGATATTTTTCGCCTGCCGGTGCAATTTTCTCAAGAATCTCGTATAAATCCTTTACAAGCCCGTCCTCATACTCTATAGTTGTTAACGCTGCTGTTGAGCCCGCAATATGCACCGTAACAAGCGCATCTTTTAAGGAGTGTCTGTAAACAGCATTCTGGACATTTTTGGTAATATCTATAATATCAGTATGCCCTTCCGTATGAATTGTAAAGTTTTCATTAATGATAGTCATATCCCTTCTCTGCCCCCGAAAGCTTGTTTCATAATTCAATATGTTATAAAAAACAAAAAATAAACTCAACATCTAAAAGCAAAAAATTATGCGTATCAGCACCGGCTGTAAAATTACAGGGGTACTTCCGCAGTTCTTCGTGATATAATAATTGTATGGAAGAAAAGAGTATTATATTTGATTTGGACGGAACGCTGCTGTATACGCTTGAAGATTTGCAGACCGCCGTAAACCGCGCACTCAAGAGTTTTAATTTTAAAGAACGCACACTTGAAGAAGTCAG
>CALUTH010000112.1 GCA_944323635.1 Candidatus Gastranaerophilales bacterium | reverse complement strand
TTATACGAATGAAGAACTGGTCGGCAAAGCGGTTAAGCCTTTCAGAGATAAAATTATACTTACAACAAAATTTGTGCCGGTATTTCAGCCGGGGCAGGAAATCCCTGAAGGCAAATTGAGTAAAAAGGGTGTTACAAACGCGCTGAATGATTCTTTAAAAAGACTTCAAACGGATTATATTGATATTTACTACGAACACAGAGTTCCGCTTGACAGTAATGTTGAAGAAGTAGCAGGATGGATGGGCGAGTTCATTAAGGAAGGCAAAATCCGCGCATGGGGACAATCGCAGTCAACGGTTGAACAAATCCGAAAAGCCCACTCGGTAACACCTTTGACCGCAATCCAGAGTGAATATTCTATGATGGAGCGTATGTTTGAAAAAGATGTTATTCCGACTTGTCAGGAATTGAACATAGGGTTTGTTGCGTTCTCTCCGATGGCAAGCGGGTTTTTGAGCGGTAAATACAACAAAAATACAGAATACAAGGGTGATGATGTAAGACGTGTAATTACAAGATTTAACCCTGAAAACGTAGAAAAGAATCAGCCGCTTCTGGATTTGCTGAATGCCGTGGCGGATAAAAAAGGTATTACGCCGGCGCAAATCTCGCTTGCGTGGATGCTGCACAAGTATCCTCATGTAGTGCCGATTCCGGGCATGCGTAAGGACGAAAGGGTTATTGAAAATCTCGGTGCTGCTGATGTTGTTTTGACAGATGAAGAGTTTAAGAACATTGAAACCGAGTTAAATAAAATAACTATTTACGGTAACAGAACCGATGAGGATATTCACAAACTCGGGTCGGTAAAAGCTATAAATATTGAAAACTAATTATCAGGAGAACGAAAACTATGCAATACGTAAAATTAAATAACGGTGTAGACATGCCGATTTTAGGGTTCGGGGTTTATCAGATACCTGACCATAAAGAATGCGAAAGAGTAGTATCGGAAGCGTTAGAGACCGGATACAGACTTATTGATACGGCACAGGCATACTTTAACGAAGAAGCCGTTGGTAATGCCATAAAAAAGAGCGGTGTTGACAGGAAAGATATTTTTCTTGTAACAAAAGTCTGGGTATCAAACGGCGGTTACGAAAAGGCTAAGGCTTCAATTGATGAATCTTTAAGAAAACTGCAGACGGATTACCTCGACTTAATCTTAATCCACCAGCCGTTTAATGATTACTACGGAACTTACAGAGCGATGGAAGAGGCGTATAAAAACGGCAAAACCCGTGCAATCGGCGTAAGTAATTTTTATCCTGACAGGTTTGTTGACCTTTCTCACTTTGTGGAAATCCAACCTGCAATTAATCAGGTTGAAACCCATGTTTTCCAGCAGCAGAAAAAAGCAAAATCGATTATGAAAAAGTACAATACGCAAATAATGTCATGGGGACCTTTTGCGGAGGGTAAAAATAACTACTTCCAAAACGAAACATTAAAAGAAATCGGCGCGAAATACGGAAAATCCGTTGCACAGGTTGCGTTGAGATTTTTAACGCAAGAGGGAGTTGTTGTAATACCAAAATCTACCCACAAAAACAGAATGGAAGAAAACTTTGATATTTTCGATTTCAATCTCCCGGAAGATGACCTTAATAAAATAAGGGCGCTTGATATGGAGCACAGCTTATTCTGTGACCATTACAGCCCTGAATTTGTCGAGTTTATAGTCAATTATGAAGTTTAAAAATATTGGATATATGGAATGCGGTAAATTTATAAATTTACCGCATTATCCACATTTAAAACAGCAATAAAATTTCTCTACATCGTCAACCATATTTGGGTGAAATTCCTAACTGTTTTATTTTTTTTAAGGTAAGGAAATCGGCGAGCCGTATAGAGATAAAATTCCGAGTTGTATTGTAATGTTTTGGGAAGAATACAAAAAAATATGCCGCAACTCGGAATTGAACCAAGGACACAGGGATTTTCAGTCCCTTGCTCTACCAACTGAGCTATTGCGGCATACTTTATTTATTAACTTGTCATCGGAGTTGGTAGAGCAAGCTCTACAGAAATCTATACTCCGTTCCGCTGCGCTCCACTTAAGGGAGCTATTGCGGCATACTTTGTTTATTAACTTGTCATCGGGCATACTATCCAATTGTCACAAGGCAAAAACTTTTTTATGCCCCTCGCTGTCACAATATGTACTGTGACTAGCCTAGGTATAATTATATCCGGTCAAAAATAATAATCAAGTATTTTTATTTACGGCTTCGGTACTATTTGTTTTTATAAACGGTTGTTATTGTCCGAAAACTATTATGCTGCCTGATTTTTTTCTGCCTGCATTGCTTCAAGTTTTGCTTTACGTCTTGCTTCGGATTTTTTCGTCATATGGATATTGAGTGTCGGAATACCGATACCAAGCGCAATACCTGTAAATGCGTAACCTGCAAGCTGTGCGATGTTAAGTACTCTCAGTTTTTTCTTTGTTGCCGCAAGGATTGGTTTTGCTGCCGGTGATTTTTCAAGCAGTTTTATCATCTCTGTAATATTCATTGCTTTTTGTTTGCCGTCCTTGAGGTCAACCTTAATCGTTGATAAACCTACGCTGTGCAGTGCTTCTCTGAGGACTTCGCTTCTGGATTTCAGTGTTGAACTTGTGATAACATTTCCGTCGGTTTTCTTGTTGAAGTTCAATAAATTTTTCCCTGTGAACGCTGCTGCAACACCTCTGTTAACGAAATCACCGAGTACTAACCAGCTTAAGAAACCGCAGCTGTCTTTAACGGCTGATTCGCGCATTTCATCTTCACTTCTTGTAACGAGGATTCTGCCGGTTACGGTAACACCGTAAATCCCTTTTAACTGGTTAATGGTTGGTGCTAATCCCTGAAACGCCATTTTGTTTAAGAAATCCTTTGGCTTGCATTTTAAGGATGCCAGAACCATAGTGAGCATACCGCCTGCTACTGCCAGTTTCTCAAGTTTAAATTTCAAAGAACGGTCTCTTTCAGAGCAGGTGCCGCCGACAAAACCTTCTTTTCCGGTTCTTTTCTTTGTATACCACATATTGATAGGCTGAACAGCAAGCCCTACCCCTGACCCGATTAAAAATCCGAGAAGTGCTCTGCCCTTGTTAAACTTTGACATAGCAGAAAGGAATTTGTTTTTGCCTCCGTTTGCGCTTGCACTGTTGAATGCTTCCATTACTTTTTCCTGCTTAAAGGCTTTTGTCATGCCGACAATATCGTCCAGCAATGTTTTAAGGTTTGATGTTCCGCTGTTTCCGAGTTTGAATCTTGATTCTGCACCTGTTGCCTCGGTGATTATTGCGTTAACTACACCGCGCTCCGGCGCTTTCTTGCGCCAGGTTTTAATATCGATTTTATCATCGTTTATGACTTTGTCTAAAATTTCTACGATTTTTTCTTTGTCGCTGTCTTTTGCGATTTTAATATATCCGGTTTCTGCATTTTTTGCGGTATTATAACCTTCAATCTTATCAATAATTTGTCTTAAATATTCTTTTTGTGTTGTGTTATTTTTTAAATGCTCGTTCCAGAATTCAGCAAGTGCATTTACTCTCTCGGGAGAAGTAAATATTTTGCTTGCTTTAACGTCGTATTTGCCGGCAATGGCAGTCCCGAGGAGTGCGCCAGCGCCAATACCATACAGCCCTATAGAGGCGTCGTTTATTGTTCCCATTGATTCACGGAAACCTGTTTCAACGCCGGCATCAAGCCCTCTGCAGATACCGTCTTTTGCAGTACGCGGAGTTACCATAAATGTGACGTCAGTTAAATTTGCGCCGACACCCAGATTTGTTGCAAGATAATTCAACACACCGCTTGTGCCTTTAAATGCCGGTTGTGTTTCTTTGTTTCTAATGTTAGGGTAATTTTGCTGGTTTAACTGTACTTTCATAGATTGCCTTCGTCGTTATGCTGCTGTTGTTTTCTGTTGTTCTTGTTTTGTTTTTTGTTCTGCTTCGTATTGTTTTATTACCTGCGCTTTTATTTGTTCATGTTTTTTCTTTGTCTTACCGCGTTCGTAAATTATTAAACCTAAGATTGCAAAAGAGCTTAACAGGTTTATCAATTGGCAGATAGAGCGGTATTTTTGTGCTTTTGCGCTCATGGCTTTGTCTGCAAACTTAAGTTCGTTTGATGATTTAATATGCGTATTGAGCACCCAGTTTTTGAATTTAGTTAAAATATTTGCATCTTTGGGAGACACTACCGTTCTGTTTAATAATTTAACTCCTGTACGCGCTTCAATTACTGATGCTGCGGCTTTCCCGCCGTAGTCGCCGAAGAAGTACAAGCTGCCGAACGTTAATAAATCTCTGCCGCGGGATTCTCTGACTTCATTCTTGTCGTCTGCTGCCGCAATTCTTGATGAGAATGTAACCGCAGAAATTGCTCTTGCCTGATCCATTGTCGGGTATTTGCCTTTGAATTGGAGCATTCTGCCGAGCATTTTAAGGTTTGGTCTCTGTGTCGCGGTCATTAAGATTGAGGCTGCTGCCATACCGAGCATTGCGCCTATTGATATGATTTTTTCCTGCAGCAATCCTTCTTTTGCCTTTGCCTTTATTTTGGCGTACAACTCCGGATGCTTTTTGGCTTCTTTAAAATCTTCGTAAATAGGAGCCCCGTCTACGCCGGAGAGCTTTCCTGTCATCCAGCGGTTGAAAAACTGCATTGACGCAGCAAGAGGAAGAACCAATAACAGTGCAATTGCGCTCTTGCCTTTGACAAGCTTTTCTGCTTTTGCTGCAAAGTTTTCTATGCCTGCTTTTCCTGAACTTTCGTATTCACCAATATATTTTCTGGTGTTTTGTAACAGTGAAGAAACGCTTGTATCTTTAAGGTATGCGCCCTTGTCGCCAAAACGTATGCTTTCATTGACGTGAGTTTTGGTCATTATATCATCAATAACTTTATTAAATTCTTCCTGATTAGCAGCCCCTGCAAGCCTTTTGCCCAGTGCTTCCAATTCGGGTTTGCCAAGGTCTGAATATTTAACGATATTATCCCCGTCAATCCCTTGAATTTTTGATAACAGGGCTTCATAAACCTTTGGCATATTGCCGTTTTGTTCTTTGTATGTATTGCTTACAATTTTGATAGTTTCCGTATCTGCCTGACAATCCGCCATTTTTGCGCCGGTTTTTATAAAATGCTTATCAAGAACTTTCCCTGCACCGATTGCAATAAAGCCCGGAATAAGGCAGTTTATTATAAGTCCTCCGCTTTCGCGGCAAAGGGTTTCAAACCCTGCAAACAGATTGGTTATGGAATCAAAAATTGTTCGCGGTCCTATTGCTGTTGTTACATCAAGTGTTGCAACATGCATCATAGGGTTTCGCTCCAGATACTGCATTCCGGCAACTGCCGCACCGGTAATTGCTGCAAGCTTATTCCCTTTAAAATTTATTGAACTTCCATTTTCCTTATTATTTTCTGTTTGGGGATGGAATTTTGTACTTTCTGATATACTAACCTTATTAATCATACACACATATCTGATTTACTATTTACGGCTTCACTGCTGATTATAACAGCAACTATATTTATTTAAAAGCGGGGCAAAATAAAAATTGCCTTTTTTTGCGCAATTGTAAAGAGAATGTAAAGAAGTGGCTTAGATTGTTTTTATAATCTATTAATATTTGCTTTAAAAGTGGAACGATTGTATTAAAAGCGTTTCAGGGGGAATGATTTTTAGTGTTATTTTCTTTGAAAAAATCCCCATTTTAAAATGTAAATTTTTGTAACAATTTAGGAAAAAGGTGGATAAAAAATTAAAGAAAGTGGAGGAATGTGCCGATAAGAA
>CALUTH010000111.1 GCA_944323635.1 Candidatus Gastranaerophilales bacterium | reverse complement strand
ATACAGGTCACCGGAACAGAAGGTACTATTGGTATATTGCCGGGCAGGCAGCCGATAACAACACCTCTTGCTATTGGTGTAACAAAAGTCGGAATTAATAATGAACACCATTATTACGCGACTATGGGCGGAGTTTTCCAGTTCAGTAATGACCATGCAGTAATTCTTACCAATGCTTGTGAATCAGAGGCTGATATTGATGTCAAACGTGCTAAGGAAGCAAAGGCGCGCGCAGAAGAACGTCTTTCAAAAACAAATGTACAAATGGATGTAACCAGAGCAGAAATGGCTTTAGCACGTGCAATGACAAGGCTAAAGGTCGCAAACCATGAATAAAAAGTTTTTGATATTTCTTACCGCAATAACTATTTGCAGTGGTATTGTCTGCGCTCAAGAAAAATCAGTCATTGATAATACAAATGAATTTATGAATTCATTTAAAAATTGTTCTGAATTCAAAAGCGTTGATGAAATAGAAATAGACGGTGTATCTTCAAAAGTTACCAAAAGTATAATCGGATGGGACGGATACACCTGTAAGTATCAAGAAATAGTTGAGTTTAAAGAAATCGGCTTTAAATCAAAAGTTAATTGTAATTTTACAGGCGAGCAGGTACGGGAAATCTACTCCGTAATGGAAAAAGAAGCACTTGATGCCGCAAAAAATCCACAAAAATATCAAAACATGTCGCTTGAAGAAGCACAAAAAAGCCCTGTTTTAAAAGTTTGGAATAAGTACCTCGGCGACTCCAACGTTTGTAAAATAGAAATGTAGAGCCGGGGGGGGGATAAAATTAATACAGCGGTTTGCCTAAAAAACAGGAACTGCAGTATATGTTTTTTATCGTACAATCCAATTCTGCTACAAACTATTTACATATAAATCTATATCGCTCTCTGAAATCATTTCTGTAGCGCATACAAGAATTTTTGTATTTGAGAGTTTAAGTCCGCCGATTATATCGTTATTTTTTAAGCGTTTTAGAGTTTCATCAGCATCTGTAACTTCTATTACAAATTCATCATAAAAATCTTTATTAAGAGTTTTAATCCCTTTCTTAGAAAGTTCTTCAGAAAGTAAATGCGCTCTTTTAGCCGACAACAAACCTACCTGTCTAAACCCGTTTTCTCCCATAAGCGATAAATAGAGAGTCGTCATAAGCGCAATAAGAGACTGGTTAGAGCAAATATTACTTGTAGCTTTTTCTCGTTTGATATGCTGCTCGCGTGTCTGAATAGTAAGCGTGAACGCCTGATTACCGTCAGCATCAACCGTTCTACCGACAATACGCCCCGGTAGCTGCCTCAGGTATTTCTCCTTACAAGCCATATACCCTGCATGGGGACCACCAAACCATACAGGAATACCTGCAGGCTGAACATCACCGACCACTATATCAGCAGCTCTTGGCGGTTCAATTACCGACAGTGCCGCTAAGTCCTGTATAACAATAATTAACGGATTATTTCCGTTATTATTCAGAGACTGAAATTCATGAAGTTCACCGTAAAAATCGGGGTTCTGGTAAACCACGGCAGAATAATCAGAAATATTTTCCGGTAATACATCAAACCATTCGGCTTCAAAATTGCCAGCCCACAAATAAGTCTTTATAACCTCTTTATACTGCGGATTAATATTATTTGATACAAGTGCTTTATGCTTTTTAGTTATTCTCATACTCATAAGAATAGCCTCAGCAGCTGCGGTAGACACATCATACATGGATGCGTTTGCTATATCCATACCAGTTAATCTGCAAATCATCGATTGGAACTCATAAATAATTTGTAATGTTCCCTGCGATATTTCAGGCTGGTACGGAGTATACGCCGTTAAAAATTCAAATCGTTCAGCAACATAACTAACTGCAGCCGGTATAAATTTGTTATATACGCCGGCTCCGAGAAAAGAAATATAATCTGTTTTATTCTTATTAGCAAGTTTCTTTATTTCTTTTTGTGTTTCTAACTCGCTTAACGGGTCTGCCAGCTTAAAGTCTTTAATTACATTAGGAATTTGTCTAAACAAATCGTCCACAGTTGTACAATTGATTTCTTTAAGCATTGCTGCCCGTGTTTTATCGTTATGTGCTAAAAAATTATCCATTTTCTATTCTATTTCCTCTTTATAATCCGAGTAATCCAGAAGATCGGCAAACTCAACCTGATCAGCATCTGATTCAATTTTTATGAACCATTTATCTTCAACTGTATCATCATTTAATGTTTCAGGCGCGTCAGCTATTGCTTCATTTACGGCAATAACTTTACCGCTAATCGGCATATAAACTTCTGATGCTGCTTTTACAGACTCTATGGTTGCAAAAACTTCATTTTTCTCAAATGTCGAACCAACTTCAGGAAGTTCAACAAAAACTATATCGCCAAGCTGTTCTATAGCATAATCTGTTAAGCCTACTTCATACTGATTGTCTTGAAGCTCCAGAACATACTCATGAGTTTTTGAGCATAAAGCACTTTCATTCATTTTTTCATCTCCTTATACTTCTGTCTTATTTCTTTTTGTAATAAAAGGTTTTCTAACGATTTGAGCCATACAAATTTTGTCTCTAATCATAACACCGAGTCTAGAATCTATCTTATATTCCGGCAAATTTTCGATATAGGCAAGCGCAATATTATCACCTCTGACAGGAGAAATACCTCCGCTTGTAATAACACCTATTTTCTTATCTCCATCATACACTTCATATCCATGGCGTGCAATACCTCTGTCTAACATTTTTAATCCAACAAGCTTTTTACGCCCGCCGTTAGTGAGCTGCGCCATTATAATTTCTTTGCCGTTATAATCATCCGTTTTATTTTTAGCTACAGACCAGGACAACCCCGCCTCAACTGGCGTCGTATCCTCGTCCAAATCATTTCCGTACAGATGCAAAGCCGCTTCCAACCTCAAAGTATCTCGCGCCCCGAGACCTATCGGCTTTATACCGAATTCTTTTCCTGCTTCAAGAATATTATCCCAGAGCATCTCCGAAAACTCATTTCTTACAAGAATTTCCACACCGTCTTCACCGGTATATCCGGTTCTTGATACCCAGAGATTTACATTAAACAATTCTGCACGTTTAATCGAAAAAAACGGAGGCAATTCTGTCAGCCCTACTGATTTCATTAAATCACAGGCTTTTGGTCCTTGCACTGCAAGCAGAGAATAGTTATGAGAATCATTAATTACATCAACATTAAAGCCTTTTTTATTCCTAACCATCCAGTTTAAATCTTCATCAGTCCTTGAGGCATTAAATATTATAAGATACTTTTCCTCTTCAATTTTATAAATAATTAAATCATCTATAATCCCGCCATTTTTGTTTGTCATCTGACAATAAACAGCCTTACGCTCTATGAGTTTAGTCAAATCCTGAGGTACAAGTTTATTCAAAAACGGCAGGGCATCTTCACCTTTAACAATGACTTCTCCCATATGCGAAACATCAAACAATCCCACTGCATTTCTAACAGTATTATGTTCCTCAATTATAGAAGTATACTGCACCGGCATATGCCAACCTGCGAAATCTACCATTTTGGCACCAAGTTTAATATGTTTATCATGTAAGAATGTTTGTTTAGTCATCTTTAATAGTCCTCTTTTTTGATTTTCGCGTTAAAGGCTCTTCTTGTCAAGTAATCATTAGTAATTTTTATAAATATACCGGTAGATTTGATTCAACTTGCCACTTCTATTCCTGATTATTATAATATAAAATATGATTATGAAAAAACTCTTTACATTTTTTATAATTTTCATTTTTACACTGGCAGCCGTTCACGCGGAGCCGGATATCAAAGGGTATGACGAATTTGATATTCCGACGGGAAGTTTTATACCGGTCATTAACCTTCAGGAGTTTTCCACAGCTTACAACGATGAAACAGATACGCTCCATTTTGTTTCTACAAACGATATTTATTTATACGAACACAAAATTATTCCAAGCGGAACAAAATTCAGCGGCTATATAGAAAAGAAAAACGAACCGATTATCGGAACACACGCAGCTATGAAAATATTTATCAATTCAATGGAGCTTCCAGACGGCTATAAACTTCCGATAAAAGGGTATCTATATACCGCAAATGATAACACCTTCGGCGGGGGGATTACAGAGCCTGAAACATACATAAAAGTTCCGCACTATCACAGAGGTATTGTACGCAACTTTATGGGCGTAATACAATTCCGCCCCGGACCAACCAGAAAAATGGGAGAACACATAACAATTGCATCGGGCGCAGACCTTCTTATCGTTCTTGTTGCCCCGATACACATGACCCACCTGCCGCTTGAAGATTAACACCTTCTTCCCTGCCGCCATCGACGGGATTTACAATCCGTTAAACTCCAAAGGTAATCTCACGCGGAGCATCCTCAATATCTCTGGATATAAAAGGCTTGTTAAGCGCAATAGCAGCCTGCGTATTAAGGAATTTGAGACTGTTCAGCACATTTTGATTTTGTCTCAGTGTTTCGCTTGCTTCGCGCATTGTGCCTTCTCTTACAGCTGCAGTATAAAGCTCGTTATTAATTCTTGACGGAAATCTCTTTGTTCTTGATTTCTTAAACTCTATATTGCCTGAATGCAAAATTTCTTTATGCTCAATTTCTTTGACCGGCTTATTTACAACCGGTTCTTCCCGTTCCTCTAAAAGATTAACAAAAGGATTATTCCTGACGCTTATACGTGCACTTTCCATAACATCAGCTTTAATATCGTTTGTATAACTTTCTTTTACTTCCGTATTAAGAGCCTCTGCCTTTTCTCTTGCACGGCGGAATATTGCCTCCTTTAGTGAGGTAAAATCTTCTTTTCCGCTGTTAAGATTAAAATTAATATTGCTCATAATAATCCTCTTATATATTATAAGTCAGAATTGTAAAGAAAATTGACAAAATAATATATAAAAAGTATATAATTGTTACATAACTTAATAATTTATTCCTTGCTTTTTAATCGGAAGTACAAAGTACAAGTTGTAAATAGCAATCTTCCGTTAAATAAAAACGAGGGTAACAATAAGTCACCCTCGTTTTAATCATTGTTAAATTAGAGCAATTAAGCAATAATTTTATCAACAACACCAGCGCCAACTGTTCTGCCGCCTTCACGGATAGCGAATCTCATACCTTCTTCGATAGCAACCGGAGCAATGAGTTCAACTTCCATTACAACGGTATCAAAAAGCAATACCATTTCGACATCAAATTTGATAGAACCGGTAACGTCAGTTGTTCTGATGTAGAACTGCGGTCTATAACCAGGGAAGAACGGAGTGTGACGTCCACCTTCTTCTTTGGTTAATACGTAAACGTTTGCAGTGAATTTAGTGTGCGGGTGGATTGTACCAGGTTTTGCAAGAACTTGACCACGTTGGATTTCAGTCTTGTCAATACCACGAAGCAATGCACCAATGTTGTCACCTGCTTGACCTTGGTCAAGTGATTTTCTAAACATTTCAACACCGGTAACAGTTGTTTTCTTGGTTTCACCTAAACCAACCAATTCAACTTCATCACCAACTTTAACAACGCCACGTTCTACTCTACCTGTAGCAACAGTACCACGACCTGTAATAGAGAATACGTCTTCAACAGGCATTAAGAACGGTTTGTCAAGGTCACGAACAGGTGTCGGGAAGTAAGAATCAACTGCATCCATTAATTCCCAAATCTTGTCAACCCATTTATCTTGACCGCGTTGAACATTCGGATTTGCTTGTACAGCTTCTAATGCTTTTAAAGCAGAACCGTGGATGAAAGGAATATTGTCGCCGTCAAATTCGTA
>CALUTH010000110.1 GCA_944323635.1 Candidatus Gastranaerophilales bacterium | reverse complement strand
GCCCGAAGGATTTTTAGACAAGATTGATGAAGTAGCAGGTAACGAAAATCGTTCCCGTTCAGAGTTGATTAGAGAAGCGCTCAGAAGCTATATTCACAGAAGCAAAGTCAGAAACACGGCGTATGCATCTAAAAATGCACAAATCTTAGAGGCGCTGCTTGATTAGTTGCGGGGTAATTAGTAACCGTAATTGTGAGAGACTAATCAATAAAAAAGAAAACACGAGGAAAAACTCAAAAAAACACGAGAAATTACAAAAACATTTGACCGGCTTAATCTTTAAGCCGGTTTTTTTTGATAAAACGTATTTTTTATTTTATAATTCTGGTATGAGAAGGTTTGTTATTGCATTAACATTACTATTTGTGATGAATCCCGTTTTTGCGGCGGGAGAAAATAAAGTTTATCCGGAGGGTTGTGCGCCGAAAGAAGATTTGTATATAGTTCCTGCGCCGCCGGAGGAAACCAATTTCAGACCGGAGTGTGAAACCTTTATTCAAACCCGCGGGGTCGGGCAGGTTTGTATTCCTGAAGACAATTCGGGAGATGAAACCAAGGAACCCGAAGATAGTAACAATGATGCTTTACAAAAAAGCATGAATGATATTCAGCGCCTTGCGGACGCTGCTTTGCCTGAAAAGGAAACAGTTGCGGCTTCTCAAAAACTAAACTCTGCAGTGCAGCAAAAGGTTTCTGCTCCGCAGTCACAGAGTGCGGCTAAGTCCGAAAAAACAGCACCTAATCCAAGAGATCTTTATGCACAGGCGCTGGCTCTGTATAGTGATAATTCTAATGAGGCGGCACTCGAGACTTTTAAACAAATTCCCGAGTATGCAAGAACTACAACCGCGTGGCTTTTGATGGGAAATATTCTTGCCGATATGGGGAAAAAAGACGAGGCTATTTTTATGTACAGGCGGGCAATTTCTGTAGATAGTGATAATTACAAAGCCTACTACAACCTCGGGAATATGTATCTTGATGACGACATTTTTTATACGGCGATTGATTGTTACAAGGATGCAATAAAAGCAAAAATGACATTCCCTTATGCGTATTATAATCTCGGGATTGCGTACGTTAAAACAGGAAATTTAAAAAAGGCAAAGTCGGCTTTTTTGAACGCGCTTGAATACAAAAAAGATGTTGCGGATTTTCACTATAATCTTGCATATGTTTATAAACTGATGAACAAGCCCAAACTTGCGCAAACGTACCTTGATAACTATAACAAACTGATGGGGTATTAGGGGATGAATATTCTTGATGAGTTTAATACTATTGCGGCTGTCTCAACCCCGTTTGGTACGGGCGGTGTAGGTGTTATCAGGGTTTCAGGCAGCAGGGCGTTTGATATTCTTGATAAGATTTTTAAAGGGAAAACAGAAGTAAAAAATTTCAAACCATCGCATTTTTATCACGGTGTTATTAATGACGGAAAGAATGTTCTTGACGAAGTTATTGTTCTTCCGTTTTTTGAGCCAAACAGTTATACCGGTGAGAATGTTTTTGAAGTCCAATGCCACGGCGGGATTAATGTGGTGGATTCGATTCTTGACCTTATTCTCAAAAACGGGGCAAGGCTCGCTGAAAAGGGAGAATTTACAAAACGCGCGTTTTTAAATAAAAAACTTGATCTGGCGCAGGCAGAAGCTGTTGCGGATTTAATCCATTCCAAGACCAGAGATTTTGTAATCCCGTCATCGAAAAATCTTAAGGGTGCGCTTTCCGTTAAGATTGGTGAAATTAAGAAAGGGATTGTGGATGTTCTGTCAAAAATCGTTGCGGGTATTGATTTTCCGGAAGATGTAAAAGAGCCGGAATATGAGTATTTGATAGAGGAATTTAAAAAATCGATAAATGAAATTGATAAAATTCTTGCAAATGCAAAATCTTCAAACATCATGCGTCAGGGAATAACTGTTTCTATTGCTGGAAAACCTAATGTCGGTAAGTCCTCATTGTTTAATGCGCTTTTAAACCATCAGAGGGCGATTGTTACGGAGATTGCGGGTACAACGCGGGATGTTATTAAAGAAACTCTGGATTTAGGAATCCCCGTAACCCTTGTGGATACTGCCGGTATTCGTTCCGATAACGAAATAGACAGGGTAGAACAAATCGGTATTGAGTACTCAAAACAAACAATTGACGGGTCTGACTGCGTAATTTTTGTATACGATGCGACACAGGGGATTCTGAAGGAGGATAAACAGATTCTGGATTTGATTCCTGAAGATAAGCTTATTTTGTGCGCCAATAAATCGGATATTGCACCGGATAATACGGCGGGCGGTATAAGTATTTCCGCAAAAAACGGCGCGGGGATTGAAGAGCTTAAAAATCTTATTAAATCAAAAGTTTGTAATATAAATTGTGATGATATGGATTATGTCACAAATATAAGACAGCAGAATTGTTTGCAGCGTGCGCGGGAAGCTCTGTCACAGGCGCTTTCGGCTGCAGAGTACAGGGAACTGCAGGATTTAATTTCTATTGATGTAAAGTCTGCCGTTATTGCGCTTGATGAATTGAGCGGGGAAGTTATTACCGATAATGTTTTAAATAATATTTTTGATAATTTCTGTATCGGTAAATAAGGTTGGCGTATTAAAAAATTATATTGCTGTGTGTTTCGGCTCTTGCCGGTCAAGTTTTGGTAGTTTCTGCATCTTCTTTTTTTGTAAATATTTTGTTACAAAAAGCAATTTTTTCCGGTAAAAATTCTTTATATGAATATAAAGAAAAATACGGGGGAAAATATGATATTTATGTCTTCTGATTATACTGCGCATGACAGCGGCAAGTATTATGAAACTCAATATGCGTCTACTAAAGTTGATACATCGCATAAATCTGAATATGTTGTTAAGAAAGGTGACAGTTTATGGAATATTGCCAAAAAACATTTAAATGACAATGATGCGACAAATGCGGAAATTCAAGAAATGATGTATAAGATTGCCAAACTTAATAAAAAAGAAAGTTTAGCAGCTATTAATGATATTCAGGTTGCAGATGTGTTATACTTGCCGGAAGTTGAGCCTGAAGGTAAGGGTGATATATGTTATGTAGGAGACTGGTTTCATAACGGGGCATCTGCAAAAAAATCTCAGGCTGCTTCAACGCCGTTAAAACCTGAAAAGAGCGGTGCTGAACTAACGGCTGAGACTTCTGCAAAAATTAAAAAAATTATTGAGCCGCAGCAAGTCGGTGCAACGTATGCGCAGGTTCAAATTCACAGACTAAAATATTTGAATAAAATTCCTGATGAATTATATGCGGAACATGGCAAGGCGGGTATAAAATACTGGACAGAGATCCTTTCCGGCAAGCAGGATAAATCAATTATTATTGAGAAATCTTATTCGTCCTCTCCTACAATACCAACAGCGCTGCATATTATTAAAAAAACAAGCGCAAACCCTTACTCGCCGACAGAAGCACATTTGTATGTACAGGCTGATGAAAATGGAAACTTTAAGAGGGTTGCATTTGATTCGCCCGGAGTTGATATGAATAGTATAAGCTTTGATTATCAGCTTGAAAAGAACGGCGATTTGAGTAAACCGCATGGTTCTGCTGCAAGTCGTAAAACTCTTGATATACTATCCCAAAAAGAATATAATGCAATGATAAATGTGCTGCAGGAATATCTTGATCGCGAGCTTGCTGCTTATTATAAAAAATAAAATAAATTTGAGTTGTTAAATATTTTGCCGTTGTTGAAAACTTTTGAAATTTATAGTATTCTATATAATCAGGAGACAGAACCGGAGATGCAGCATAGTTTTGGATTTTAAACTTTTATTTGATTTAGCAGTAATAGTATTTTTGTTATTTTTGAACGGTTTTTTTGTTGCGGCAGAATTTGCACTGGTCGGTGTTAGAAAAACAAAAGTTAAGCAGCTTTCTGATGAAGGAAATTTTGACGCAAAACTTGCACTTGATGCCGTGAAAAATCTAGATAAATATATTGCTGCCGTGCAATTAGGTATTACTATTGCAAGTCTGGGTATCGGCTGGGTCGGTGAATCTGCGCTTGCGCGTATGATTGCTCCGTTATTTAAGTTTCTTCCCGCAAACTACGATTCGATTGCAGCCCACACAATATCTGCAGCAATAGCGTTTGCGGTTATTACGGTGCTCCATGTTGTTGTAGGGGAACTTATGCCTAAATCAATTGCCCTGCAATTCCCCGTTAAAACAACTTTGTGGGTTGCTAAACCGATGTATGTCATAACCCGTTTATTTGCGCCGTTTGTGTATTTGCTGAACGGACTCGGTGCAGTCCTTTTAAAGCTGTGCGGTATTGAACCGGCGCAGTCTCATTCTGCCGCCCATTCGCCGGAAGAACTTAATATGCTTATTGATGCAAGTTACAAGGGCGGGGCGCTTAACGCTAAAGAGGCGGAGATGCTTCAGAATGTGTTTAAATTCTCGGAGCTTTCCGTGAATCAGATTATGCTGCCGCGTCCGGATATGGTTTGTATTTCGCTGAATTCATCAACAGAAGAGCTGCATAAGATAATTATTGAAAATAAATATACAAGGTATCCGGTCTATGACGGTGATTTGGATCATATTGCAGGAGTTCTGCATATTAAGGACATTTATCCGCAGATTATAGCAGGCAAAGATATTGATATAAAATCACTGCTTAGAGAGGTTTATTATATTCCGGAGACAATGGCAGTTGAAAAGCTTGCACTTGAATTCCAGCAGCGTCATATTCAAATGGCGATTGTTGTTGATGAGTTTGGCGGCACAAGCGGTTTAATAACACATGAGGATGTACTTGAAGAAATTTTTGGTGAAGTACAGGATGAGTTTGATGAAGAAGAGGTTGATGTTAAGAAAATATCCGATGATGTGTATGAAGTTTGCGGTAAAATGCGAACGGATGAGTTTTGTGAAATGTTTAATGTACAATTAGACGGGGATGAAGATATTAATACTATAGGCGGGTATTTTATAAAAAAATTCGGGAGGATTGCCCGTGAAAAAGACGAAATCACTGATGACTATTTTAAGTATTGTGTTACAAAAACTGATTCTTCAAGAATTGTCAAGCTTAAAATTGAAAAAATACAGAAAGCTGATAATATTCAGAAATAAATTTATTTCTGTGAAAAATTGTGTGTATTTAAAAAATTATTTAGTGAAAAAATTTTTCTTATCTGTTAAACTAATATAGGAAGAGAATTAAACAGGGGCGGAGAAGAATATGGCACAGGATAATACTCTGGTTATGATACTCGCAGGGGGTGAGGGAAAAAGGCTTTATCCTTTGACCAAGGACAGAGCAAAACCTGCGGTGCCATTTGGCGGCAGATACAGAATCATTGATTTTGTACTTAATAATTTTATAAATTCCGGTTTTTATAAAATAAAGGTTTTGACACAATATAAGTCAGATTCTTTAAATAAACATATTTCCCGCGGCTGGCCGCTTTCTCCGCATATTAACCAGTATGTTGATCTTGTTCCGGCACAGATGAGAACGGGCGGCGTCTGGTATCAGGGAACGGCGGATGCGGTTTATCAGAATATGTTTCATATTAATGATGAAGATCCAAAATATGTTTGTGTTTTTGGTGGCGATCATATTTATAAAATGGATGTCTCCCAGATGCTGAAAAAAAAAAAAAAAAATAACGCGGATTTAACAATCTCGGCTATTCCGATTCCCATATCCGAGGCATCGGAATTCGGGATTATTGAAGTTGATGACAACTGGCGACTGACCAACTTTGTGGAAAAACCGCAGTACCCGCCAAAATCTATGCCGGATAATCCGGATATGTGTCTTGCTTCTATGGGAAATTATATTTTTAAAAAAGATATTCTTCTTAATGCTCTGGTGGAAGATGCGGGCATTGAAAACTCAAACCATGATTTCGGGAAAAATGTTATTCCTATGCTATTACATCAAG
>CALUTH010000109.1 GCA_944323635.1 Candidatus Gastranaerophilales bacterium | reverse complement strand
AAATCTGTGTTTTGTTACAAAACTTAATAATTATTTCTAAAACACCCGCAGCACAAGGGGTTCAGCTATCATTCTCGTCCGCACCTTTTTCCCCGTTTTTATCCTTTTCTTCATATTTCTTAATGTTTAAATATAAAATAAATTAAATAACAAAAAAAATATTATAATAAACATGTATCCAACAACTATGGGAGAAACAAAATGCGTATATCGCCGGTCACAAATTATAAATATCAAATGTCGCCAACATTTTCAGCATTAACTTTCAGAAATTTAATCAAAGAATTTCAAGCAGCAACCGGTAATAAATATCCGGTCACTACCTTTATAGGAGGCCGCGTATTAGCAGCAGGAATAGCTATTCAAGCTTTACTTAACACTAGCAGCAAGGAACAACCGTCACAAAAGCAAACAACCGTTGTAAGCCCTGGAACTATTCAGGAAACAAAAAGTCCGCTTGAAGCTTAAAATTTTCGAGGCTTAATCCCTTTGCGCCAGTTTGATTCAATTTCTTCCAGAGAAATTCCTTTTGTTTCAGGGATATAAAAATACACAAAAATTATACACAAAAGCGAAACCAGACCAAAGAGCCAGAAGGTAAATGCACCGCCGATACGGTTTAGCAGTACAGGGAAACTTGCGACAACAAAGAAATTAAAAGCAAAGTTTGACACCGTACAAATACTCATTGCAACACCGCGTATTTTTAACGGGAATATTTCCGATACAAGGATCCATCCCACAGGTCCCAGACTCATTGCAAAACAAACTATATAAGTAACAAGACTGCCCACAGCAACCCATTTCAGCCCTGCGCCCAAAATACCGGCAAATGAAAATGATGTACCGAGCGCAATCAAACTCAACATCACGCCTGACAAGCCAAAATACAGCAACGGTTTTCTTCCCAATCTATCCGTAAAATATATGGCAACCACTGTCATTAAAAAGTTAACAATCCCGATACCGGTCGTTGCATAAATTGCTGAAATATTACTGTCAAATCCTGCGTATTTAAATATAGTCGGCGCATAGTAAATTATAGTATTTATTCCCGTACATATCTGCGCAAACATTATTCCAATACCGGCTATAAACGGTGCTATCATCCACTTTTTAAATCTAAAATGTTTATTTTGGCTTTCATCAGCGGCTGATAATGAATTTTTAATATTTTGGATTTCCAGCTTTGCGTCAATATCCGGTTCTATCTTACTAAAAACCTTTTCAGCCTCATCAATCTTATTTTTGCTTACAAGCCACCTTGGGGTATCGCTCATAAACAGCATTCCAATCAGCAGAACCATGCTGGGAAGAACGCCGGCAAAAAGCATCCAGCGCCAGTTATATACTGCATGTGCAAAAACAGCATTTATAAAATATGAAAACAAAATACCTGCAGTTATTGCCCACTGATACAATGATACAAGCGTTCCGCGCAAATGTTTTGGCGAAACCTCCGAAAGATAAAGCGGCACAACAAAATTTACAATCCCTACAGCGAACCCTACAAATATTCTTGACAAAATTAAAATATAAATATTTGAAGCAAGAGCGCACAAAACAGACCCGAGAATAAATATTACAGCCGTTGCTATAATGATTTTACGTCTTCCGAATATATCCGCAAGAACACCGTTCACCGCAGCGCCGATTACCGCACCAATCAATACGGAACTTACAAGAATGCCCTGAACAGAATCGCTCAAATCCCAATTTTCATTAATAAACAGCAGCGCCCCTGAAATTACACCGGTATCATAGCCGGACAACAGTCCGCCCAATGATGCAATTACGGCAACAACGTACAGCCAGATATATCTCATATAAACACCTCTTATTATTACGTTCCACAAATATTATTTTCTTTATCGCAGATTTACTTATTTTAACGTTTTTATAAACTTTAAGCAAGACAAACAAATATGACTTGTATATAATTATTTTATGAAAGAAAAAATTGTTACCGGCTTAAAAGAAATAAGTGATAAGAAGTACAGAGATTTTAATGCAAAATTGATACCAAACATTAATAATGTGATGGGAATCCGTATTCCGGTGCTTCGCAAATACGCAAAGGAATTATATAACACAAAAGATTTTGACATAAATACATTTATAACCCTAAAAGACAAGCCATGTATGGAATTTACCATGCTGCAGGGGTTTGTAATCGGGTTAAAAAAATCTTCCAAAGAAGAATTTTTTAATGATATAAAGAATTTTGTTCCGCTAATTGACAATTGGGCTGTCTGCGACACCTTCTGCGCGTCCTTGAAACTCACAAAAAAATTCATGCCGGAAACTTTTGAATTTCTTAAACCATACCTTAAATCATCAAACACTTATGAATTAAGATTCGGGGTTGTTATGCTGCTTACATATTACATAACGGATGATTATATAGACCGCGTCTTAAACATTCTGACAAACCTGTCACACGATGATTATTACGCGCAGATGGGTATAGCATGGGCACTGTCAATATGTTATGTAAAATACTTTGACAAAGCGCACGCAGCAATGTCAAAGTCAAAACTCCCAAAAGAAATTCAGACAAAAACGGTAAGAAAAGTTATAGAATCATTGAGACCGTCAAAAGAGCAGAAAGAATTTTTGCGCCGGTATATAAAACAGTTCACTTAACTTCCGGCAAAATCACCCTGATTAAACCTGACAAGGTTATCAAGAAAAGCCTGTTTTTCGGAAATCCGTTCAAAGTTCTTTTTAATTTCTTCAAGTTCTTCAAGCAAAGTTTGCAAATCTTTGCGGCGCCTCTCTGTTTTAACCCCGTACAAATCTCCGGGCTCGTGTTTAACATCTACATCAACCCAGTCCCCGCAAAAACATCCGTCCATAAAACGTCTTTTGTCTTTGTTCATATCCCTCCTTTTGCTATTGCGCAGCTTTTACAAACCACATTTTTGCAAATGTTGCCCATACCCCGTTTATAGCATCTTCTATTTCCCTTACTTCTCTGTATTCATCGGAATTAAAATCAAATCCGGTCATCTCAGAGTATTCAACCATCATTTCATCGTCGTTTTTTAACATTTCACATACCTCACATTCAACAGACTATAACTTTATAAGTTTTTACTTTACTTACAAAATTATTAACGGCATTTTTTGAAAAAACTTTAGGATTTTTTGCAAAATATTAAGTTTTTGTTACAATTGATTATGAAAGGGTATAAAATAGTAGAATAAAGATATGCAAATAATAATAGGTTCTGATCACGGCGGTTATACATTAAAAGAAGAAATAACCGAATATCTAAAGGCTAAAGGGATAAGCGTATTTAACGCCGGTACATATTCAAAAGATTCATGCGACTATCCGGCTATTGCTAAAGATGTTGCAAGAAGAGTTCTGGCAACCGAAGACTGTAAAGGTATTCTTGTCTGCGGAACGGGAATAGGGATGTCTATTGCTGCAAACAAAATAAAAGGAATACGCGCCTCACACTGTACAGACACATACACGGCGCGCATGACCGTTCAGCATAATAATTCCAATATTTTATGCTTAGGCGAACGCGTTACCGGTACAGGACTTGCGCTTGATATTGTTGATGCTTGGCTCAACGCTAAATTTGAAGGCGGAAGACACCAAAAAAGAATTGACATGATTGAGGAAAATTAATGAGTGAATTAACTTCTTACAAATTTGCATGTGCCGCGGCAAGAATTCTTGATGAAAACAAGGCACAAAATATAAAGATTTTAAATATAAGCAGTGTTTCATCATTTGCTGACTATTTTGTAATTGCGTCATCCGATACCTCCACACAGATTAAAGCACTTACACAAAACACGGCTGATACAATAAAGAAACTTTTTAACAGGATTCCTTCAGGACGTGAGGATGATGCAAAAAACAAATGGAATCTGCTTGATTACGGTGATGTTGTAATTCATATTCTGCAAAATGCTGAACGCGAAAATTATGCAATTGAAAAATTCTGGTCACACGCGTATAGTGTTGATAAAGAAGCATGGCTTGCAGAATCTAAAGAATATTCAAAATACGAAAATTAAAGAGAGCAAAAATGGATAAAAAAGATATTGAAAAGAAAATACAGGAAACTGTTTTGTTAATGGCAAAAGAGCCGAAGAATACAGATCATTACCATGACCTGGCAAAATACTACGCAATGGAGGGCTCTTTTGACAAAGTAACCTCCGTTTACGAAAGCCTAATTGAAATTGATCCTAAAGACGTACAAGCACTGTTAAATCTCGGAAATATTCATTTTTACTCAAAAGACTTTAAAAAAGCACTCAAATACTACAATCAGGCAATGATAATCCAGCCGGGCAACTATCAGGTTTATTATAACCTCGGGAATACTTATGCGGAGATGAGAAACTTTGCAAAAGCTCTGCACTTTTATAACCGGACACTTGATTTTTACAATCAGACACCTGACATTTACAACGCTATAGGTATGCTTTACCACGATTTTGAGGACTATGTGGAGGCAAAAGCGTACTACGAAAAAGCACTCTCTATTGATCCGGAGAATTTAAGCGCGCTTGTTGACCTGGGGCATGTCAATTTCAAACTCTATGACTACAACGAAGCTTTAAAATACTATTTGAAAGTGTATAATCTGTCAAAAGATAACAAAACCGTTGCCCTGTGCGTTGCAAATACTTACGCACTGACAAAAGACAAAGATAACAGCTACAAAACCTTTGAAGAAGCGCTTAAACTTCCGGGCGACAATTACAAAGCGTATATGTGCTACGCGATAGCAAGTTCGGATTTCGGAGACTATAACAAAGCGCTTGATTTATACAAAAAAGCAACGGAAGAAAACCCGAACGACGCAACCGCTTTTATCCTTGCGGGCAATTTATGTTCAACGCTCAAGAAGTATAATGATGCTGAAGATTATTACAAAAAGGCTCTTCACATCAATAAAATGGATGCAAATTTATACGTTCTTATCGGAAATATTTATTATATGCGCGGTGAAGTCGAGCGTTCAATTCACTCATACAGGGCTGCCGTCCACATGAGACCCGAAAACGACGAGTACAAACTTGTATTCATACAAATATTAAACGACTATATGGAAGAAGCAAGAAAGGATGAAATAGTTTCTGATGTCGCATAATCAACCCTATGCAATGGAACGCGTAATTTCATGTCTTACATACGTAACTCTCGGCTGGGCGGGGGTTATTGTCCTTGTTATTCAGGCAGTAACAAAAAAGCAGCCCACTCAGTTTGTTATGTACCACATATTACAATCTATTTTTCTATGCTTCGGCTTTTATGTTGTATCGGAACTATGCAATTTACTGTCAATTCTCATAGCAAGAATCCCAATAATCAATCTTATTCCAGTATTGCTTAACATGCCGATTGATGTATTATACGGATTTTCTCTGATACAGGCGATCTGCTACACTGTTATTATATATCTTGCATTAACATCTTTACTTGGAAAATACAGTTTTCTCCCATGGGTTTCAAATATTATTATTTACTGGATAAGGGGTAAATAGTAATTTATTATTAGCGAAAATATTTGCCCCTGACCGCTTTACATCCGGTAGTTTGACAAAATAAATCCGTTTAGAAGCTATATTTACTGCATTATCCCGTTTTATACACCAAAATATACATTATGGTGTATATATAGGCAGGATTTAGAAAAACTTTAATGTTTCGGGGTATATTTTTACAAAAATTTACAAAGTAGTAGGGGTAAATGAGGGGTAAAGTGATAGAGCCCTCTCCTGCGGGGAGGATTTTCGGTAGGGCGCCGTGTGAGCGTAAGCGAACCCAGCCCGTAGGTTAAAAAAGCACCCTCTGCGGAGTGAGCCATCAATGTTAGTGAAACAGTTGCAGAGCGGGCATTGTCTGAGATACATCGTGTCGAGTTTGCCCGCTTAATGTTGAACTATACAATTGATGAGCGAACGCAGCACAGGGTGACAGATCGGAAGAG
>CALUTH010000108.1 GCA_944323635.1 Candidatus Gastranaerophilales bacterium | reverse complement strand
GCTACTGTTCCTTCTCCGATGGGGAGGGCGGAATTTCTTAGTTTAGTAGGATGTGGTAAATCTGTGATTTACCGCATCAATAAATGTTTCGGTAATCAAAGATTACCAAAACCTACATTTTCTCAGTAGCCTCGCAGAATGCTGCAGTGGGTAATTCCTGCTTCTGTTACTTTGTTTCAATAACATCGGGTTTATTTTTTCTCACGTGCTAACTTGCATAAACTCCGTTTCCGATTGGGCTGCATTTGTATGATAGAGTTGCTGAATTCATTCTGTTGGAGTGAAGCTCGGTTTATGTTTATATTTAACAGGCAATTTCTGCAGCTTTGTAGGAACTTCTAACAAGCGGACCGATTTGAAAATTCTTAAATCCCGTATCGCGTGCAATTTGTTTAAGCTCTTCAAACTCTTCAAGGGTGTAATATTTCGCAACTTCAAGGTGTTGTTTTGAGGGCTGGATGTATTGCCCGATGGTCAAAATATCACATCCTGCCGAATGCAAATCATTCAGGGTTGACTTTATATCGTCGTAATCTTCCCCGAGCCCGACCATCATACCGGACTTTGTTTTGATGTTGCTATTGTCTTTGATATATTTAAGAACCTCAAGAGAAACATCATAATTCCCCTGCGGGCGCGCGGTTTTAAAAACCTTTCTGACCGTTTCAATGTTGTGGTTAAACACATCCGGCGCCGCTTTTATAATTGTATTCAGTGCTGATATGTCACCTTTAAAATCGGGGGTAAGTATTTCAATTTTGGTGTCAGGAGTTAATTTTCGTATCTCATAAATACACTGTGCAAAGTGTTCCGCCCCGCCGTCCGGCAGGTCATCGCGCGTAACGGATGTTATCACCGCCCATTTGAGCCCCAAATCCCTGACTGCTTCCGCAACGTGTTCGGGTTCTGCTTTATCAAGCGGAAGCGGGCGCGCGGAAGAAATGTTACAGTAGCGGCAGTTCCTTGTGCAGACATTCCCCATAATAAGAAAAGTCGCTGTATTATGCTGATAACATTCGCTTTTATTAGGGCAGCGGGCGTTTTCACATACTGTATTCAGACACTTATTTTTTAGAATGTGTCTTACGGTTTTTGTCTTTTCTGTGTCTATAATCGGGCGTTTTAAATACTCCGGAAGTCTTGTCATAACCGCATTAACCCCTCAAAAATTCCCTCAGAGTACGTCGGGTGTGCAAAACACACTTCCTTTAATTTTTCTACGGGAATATCGTTCTGCATTGCAATAACAATCTGCTGAATAAGTGCAGATGCCTCTTTCGAAATAATGTGAGCACCGGCTATTTTATTATCTTCAACAAGGATTTTGATAAATCCTTCCGTACAGTTATCGCATTGTGCTTTTCCGAGCGCTGTTATCGGTAAAAGTACTTTTTTAAACTCGCCGTCCTGCTCACGTTTCCCGACCCACGCTATTTCCGGCTCTCCGTATACAACGGAAGGTATAAGCTCTTTGTTATAAGGGATGCCGAGGATTACGTTTTTAGCCTGACAAGTTGCGTAGTGCGCAAGCTGAATTTCGCCCGCGCAGTCGCCGATTACTGTTACATCATCTGTTGTTTGAATATTGCACTTGCTCCTTCCTGCCGCGACAAACAGTATATCTGTTTCAACCGTTTCGCCGTTTGAGAGTGTGACGGTTTTATTTACCCTGTCTGCGGAAATTACGCTGCAGTCTGTATGGAAAGTAATGCCCGCTTTTTTGAATATTCTTGCAATTCTTTTTGATACTTCAATATCTGCAAGCGGAAGCAGATTTGGTGCGGCTTCTGCTATTGTCACATCAACATCAAAAGCTGATAATATCCGCGCCCATTCAATACCTATTGCGCCGGAGCCGAGTATAACTATTTTTTTAGGGAGTTGTTTGAGGTTTAGCATATCATCGGAGGACAAAATTAATTCTCCTTCAAACTCCAGTCCTTTAATTTCTCTCGGTTTTGCGCCTGTTGCGGCTATAATTTTTGAGCATTCGTAAATCTCGCCATTGGCAGAGATTTTATTGCTCCCCGCAATACTTGCTTCATAAGGAACAATATTTATTTTCATTGTTTTTAAGACAAGTTCAAGCGCTTTTCGCAGGTTATTGCATACGGTTTCTTTTTCATCAGAGATTTTTTCAAAACTGAAACCCAACTCCGCTGCACGGTAGATGTCTTTTTTTACCCCTGCTTTAAATTCCATGTACAAATCTGCCCGGTGGAGAAATGTTTTTGTAGGAATGCAGCCGCGGTTGAGACAGGTTCCGCCGATTTTATCTTTTTCAAACAAAACAACGCTCTTGCCAAGTTTTGCAGCATATATTGCCGCAGAATACCCGGCCGGTCCGCCGCCTATTATTCCGTAATCATAAACGGTCATTCTTATCTCCTCAATTTGTAATAGTTTATTTTATTCTAAATCAAACACTTTTTATAATCCCGTTTTGCAGGCAAATGTTACGTTTTTGTTACGAAAGGATTTTAAACTTTCCCGCCATTCGAAGGTTTAAAATATATATATTAAGTTTTGTAACAAATTATTTTAACATTGAAATCTGAGGCTAAAAATATACTTTATATATATGTAAGATATAAGACAAAAGGTGTAACAAGATGGCTATTGCAAATTTAAACGAAACATTAATGGCATATAAACTTAGACGCAATAGATTGCAATTGGATATTACTGATTACCAATCACAAAAACGTCTTGCTACAAACGAACAACTTGACTTTATGCAGCTTACAGAAGCACAAAAATCTGAGCAAAAAAATAAATGGCAAGCAGAATTTGAAGCAGGAAAAGATACCATTTATGCTGATATTGAGTCTTATACAGAAATTGATGAATATGAAGACGCAATTGATAAAATTGAAGCAGAATATGAAATCTATAATGCAGAATTAACAGCCTGGGAAACAGATCTTGATAACCAAATCACAACAGCAGATACTGAATTAACAGAAGTTGAAGCATACATCGAATCTTATCAAGAAATGCTTTCCAACAACATCAGCAACGACTTCAATTATGGATTAAACTAATAAATACCTCTCAACAATACATCTAACGCCCTGTTTCTTAAACAAGAAACAGGGCGTTAGAGTTGTATACGGCGTAATTGACTTCGGCAAACAGTTTCTTATCTTTGCCGGTTTGGTTAACTTTTATCAGAATGCAATACAAACTTATCTTTTTATTTATTTTGTAAAGGTATAAATTATTTATTATTATTCGGCTGAGAATATATCTTTAATATCATCCATTGTTAATGATTTAACAATATTTCTGTCGATGGATATTACGCTGTCAACAAGGTTTCTCTTGCGGGTTTTGAGTTTTTGAATTTTCTCTTCAACCGTGTTTTTGGTAATAAGTCTGTAAACAAATACTTTTTTGGTTTGCCCGATACGGTAAGCACGGTCTGTTGCCTGATCTTCAACCGCAGGGTTCCACCATGGATCGTAGTGGATAACGTAGTCTGCGCCGGTAAGGTTCAGCCCTGTTCCGCCGGCTTTTAAACTTACGAGGAATATCGGAATATTCGGATTGTTGTTAAAGTTTTCAACAGCGGATTGTCTGTCTTTTGTTTTACCTGTTAAATATTCGTACGGTATGCCTTCACGTTCAAGCCAGCCTTTAATAATATCAAGCATATCGACAAACTGGCTGAATAGCAGCACTCTGTGTTTTTCTGCAATAATCTGTTCAAGCATACCTTTTAAGTATTCGAACTTGCCGGATTTCATAACACCTTTGACGTGTTCTTTGTCGTAAAGTCTCGGGTGGCAGCAGATTTGACGCAGTCTTAACAGTGCCGAGAATATTGACATACGGCTCTTTTCAAGTCCGTTCATTTCGATACTCTTGAAGAGTTCTTCTTTTGTTGAATCAAGGACTTCAAGATAGAAATCTCTTTGTTCGTCCGTAAGTTCACAGTATGCCATGTTTTCAACTTTATCCGGCAGGTCTTTCGCAACATCGCGTTTCATACGGCGCAAGATGAACGGATAAATTTGAAGTTTTAAACGTTTTTCAACTGTCTTATCCTGACGCTCCATAATCGGCGTAACGTATCTGTAATTAAATTCAGACATTGAGAACAGGAAGCCCGGCATAAGGAAGTCAAAGACCGACCAGAGTTCTTCAAGTTTGTTTTCAATCGGGGTACCTGAGAGCGCAAGTTTGTGTTTTGCATTAAGTGTTTTTACTGCCTGTGCTGTCTGTGATGTCGCGTTTTTAATATTCTGAGATTCATCTAAGATTATGTATCTGAAATTGTACTTTTTAAGTTTTGCAATATCGCGTCTTACAAGCGCGTAACTTGTTATTACAATATCGTATTCCGGAATTTTTTTGAACAATGATGCCCTGTCCGCGCCTGAAAGTTTAAGACAGGATAATCCGGGTGTGAATTTTGTGATTTCGGATTCCCAGTTAAATACAACGGTCGTCGGGCAGACAACAAGTGTAGGTTCAGGACCGTCAACCTCTTTTGCCTTTTGGAGTAAACTAAGCGCCTGCAGGGTTTTACCGAGTCCCATATCATCGGCAAGTATACCGTTAAGCCCGTATTTGTACATAAACCAGAGCCAGTGGAAACCTTTAATCTGGTATTCACGAAATTCCGCATTAACGCCTTCCGGCAGCGCTTCTCCGCCGTCACCGGTTGAGAAGGTTGAAATTTGTTCCCAGAATTTTGTAAAATTATCTGATAATACAAGTTCAAACCCGAGGTTTTTAAGTTCTGATACAAGCCCTGCACGGTAGGTTTTGACGATGTATTTATTTTCATTGTTTCTGTATGCGTCAAAAGAGTTGAACGAGCGCAGCATCTGGTAAATATCCTGCGCGGGGTACTCTACAAACCCTAAACTTCTTACACGGCTGTATTTTTCACCATTCTGGATTGTTTCGTAAATATCATCAAAACTGATTATTTCGTCTCCTGCCTGACCGTAAAGCTGGATTTCGAAACTGTCGTTTGATTCATCGCAGAAATCAACCTTTGCACACATTTTAAACGGCTCTTTAAGGAGTTTAAAGAAATTCATGTCGTCTTTTTCTACAAACTTCCAGCCGTCTCCCGCCTGCTGAATATAGTAGTTGTAAAAATCAATGGCGTTCTCTTTTTCCATTGCAAGGTTGTTTGTCTGCATCGGAATGAATTTACACGCAAGGAGCATTTGATACGCTTCGTGTTCATGTTTGTAATTCCTTTTAACCCAGTATACAAGGTCTGAGTCGGGCTTTTTAATTGTAATATATGCGCCTTTGTCTGTTTTTGAATACGGAACTTTTACCCCGTCGTATTCAAACTCTAATGATGCCTTGAGCGACTGGTCATAGTCAATACCGAGGGTTACGATGTTGAGCGGCGGACGCTCTTCCAGCAGGAGTTTAGAAATATTATCGGAGATTTCAACTTCCATAATTTCTCTGAGATGCGGAAGTTCTTCGTATACAAATTTGCCGCCGTCAGCGTCTTTTAAGTCCGTAAACGTAGATTTAATAATACTTTGCGGAAGTTCGTTTATTGCAATGTTAATCGGAAAAATCAGGTTTTTGTACCTGCCCCATTTTAATTGTCTTGAAAAATACTTAACTTCTTCAAACGGATAAATTTCGTCTTTGTCAGGGCGTTTCCAGTAGAGTGCAAGCATTATTGCACCAGTTTGCGAAGTGTTTACAGAAAGGGTCAAATCCCATACGTTATCGGTAAACTGTATGCGCTCTTTTGTTTTTTCATCAAGTACTTCTTCTACTCTTGATAGCAATTCAAACATCGGTGCGAATTTTGTTATCGGAACATCGTACCAGCCTGCTTTTTTGTCCTGTTTTGCAATTTTCAGCAAAGTGGAGAAGATTTCAAATTCTGCCTTTTGTTCATTGTTCAGTGTGAAATCCGGATCATTTTTCTGTGCTTCAATAAGTACCCTCAAAACTGACTCTATTGAACGTACAATCTTGTTTGTGGAACGGTCGCGGATTAGGATTGAAAAGAAATTTTGTCTGC
>CALUTH010000107.1 GCA_944323635.1 Candidatus Gastranaerophilales bacterium | reverse complement strand
GTCTCTGACAACTTTAAACCCGTATATATAGGAATTAATAAAATAAAAGAAAAATACAATATTCCCAATGATAAAAAGTATGTATTCAGCCTTTGTACACTTGAACCTCGTAAAAACCTTATCAGAATAGTTAAAACTTTTGTTCAATTTCTTAAAAAAAATAATATTGAAGATTTAATTTTTGTTATGGGCGGAGGTCAATGGGAAAAATTTTTAAACGAACTCTCAAAAACTATCGATAATCTTGAAGAATATAAATCTAAAATTCTTAGAATTGGTTACGTTGATGACGAAGATTTACCAGTGCTCTACTCAAATGCAGAATGGTTTATATATACCTCTCAGTATGAAGGTTTTGGACTCCCGCCGCTTGAAGCAATGGCTTGCAAGTGCCCGGTAATTGTTAGTAATGCGACCTCACTGCCTGAAGTAGTCGGAGACGCAGGATTACTTATTAATTATGACAGCGATGAAGAACACATACAGGCTTATGAGACCTATTATTACAATACAGAGTTAAAAAATGAATATGCGGATAAGGGTTATGAGCGTTCAAAGCTATTTTCTTATAAAAAAACAGCTGATGAATTATTAGACACAATGCTAAACTCAAAATAAAGTATTATTTAGCTTTTGTATTGCAAGTAGTTTTTGAAACTCAGAAGAAGTACTCTCCAAATCCTTAAATGTACCCTCCGCACAAACAGTTCCGTTTTTAAGCAAAAATAATCTGTCACACGCAGCAAGGGTCGACAGGCGGTGTGCTACTGCAATAATCGTCATTCCGTTTTTTAAATTTGCCAGAAGGGTACATATTTCCTTCTCAGTCTCCAGATCCAGCGCCGAAGTCGCTTCATCTAAAATAAGTATCTGAGGGTTATTATATAATGCTCTTGCAATAGAAAGCCTTTGTTTCTGTCCTAGAGACAGTCCTACAGTATCAACCATCGGCAAGGCATAAATACCCTCTTCATAATTCTTCTCTATAAAATCATAAATAGCCGCCTGTTTTAAAACCTCAATCACTCTTTTATCATCAATATTGCTATTTCCAAACGCGACATTCTCTCTGAATGTTGTATTAAAAAATACTGGCTCCTGCGGGACATAACCTATCATAGACTTTATAGACTGCCCTTGTTCTAATTTAACATTGTCTATTAAAACCTCGCCCGAAGAAGGAGATAAAAGCCCCGATATAATATCTATCAAAGTTGTTTTACCGGCACCCGATTCCCCAATAATACCAACAAACTCCTTTTTATTGATGGTTAAGTTTAAATTATCTATAACAGGCGGGTGATCAGGGTAAGCAAACGTTATATGGTTCAAAGCAATGGATTGATTAAAAGCTTTTACAGGCAAGTGTTCAAGTGGAGAAGAATTATTTAAACAATAATTTTCATAAAAATCAATAAGTTCTTTTGCATACTTCCGTCCCAAAACAATACCGTTCAAAGAAGTCTGCACTCTGGCAAGTGCAGGAAGAACACGGAATATAGCGGATGCAGCAATTGCAAAAGATGCTATCATAACATTTTTATCCCCACTTGTTGTAACCGCAATCGTTCCTAACATTACAAATAACAAAATAATAACCAGCGGCTCCAAAATATATGGTTGAGCAGTAGTCGCAGTAAAATAATCCGCCTGCGAGATTTTTAGAGGCTCCAAAGCACTTTCGACCTGCTTTTTAAAAACATTTTCGTGACCTGCCAGTTTAATAAGTTTCAAATTCGGCATTATTGCCCCTTTAATAAGGTCGTAACTCTTTTGAGAATTCCACAGGGTATCCGATGTCTTTTTTAAAATGCTTTTTGAATATTTGTTTTGTACACAAATGGTTAATACAGCTAACACAGCAGTTACTATTGTCGGTAACGGAAATTTAACAAGCAGCAACAGCAGAATTGAAAGAACAATAGCAATATTAATATTGAGATTTAAAAATCTCACAAAAAAGTTATTAACACTTTCTAGAGGGAGTATAGAAACTACCCGCTCCTTTTGGGTGCGAGAAATCCTCGAGGTTACAGAAAAAGGTGCATCTAAAAAAAATGAAATAAAATATTTCATTATATCAGTCTCTATACCTTTTACAAGGCTGCCTTGACGTTTAACACAATAGACCATATAAATATTTTTTACAACAAACAACCCCAAAACCAGCATACCAAGCAGAACCGGCGAAATTTGGAACGGAAGTTTTGCCGCTATCTCCGGTTTTAAAATTAACAAAATAAACGGATAGATAATAGCAACCCCAAAGACTTCAAGAATTGATGCAAAATATGACATTATTAGATATATAACAATATCTTTTTTCTTTTCCCCTGCAAAATATTTAACGAACTTTCTTAAATTAACAAGAAACATATAATAATTATAACAGAAAAAAGAGCAGACATACTGCCTGCTCTTCCTTTATTTTTTGAAAGCAATTATTCGCCAACAATATAATCAGGGGCGCCAAACATACCTTCTATTTCTTCAAGGATAGCAGACGGTTTTCTTGCCTGATTACGTTGTGCGGCACGTTTTTGCGCTTCTTTATCACGTTCTTCACTTGCATTTGTTAAGTGATGCAAGCCCGTGCCTGCAGGGATTAAACGACCGATAATAACGTTTTCTTTCAAACCTCTTAACATGTCTTTCTTCCCTTCTACAGCGGCCTCTGTCAGAATACGTGTTGTTTCCTGGAAGGAAGCTGCAGAAATAAAGCTTTCTGTGTTCAATGATGCCTTAGTAATACCTAAAAGCATATATTCACAGGTTGCTTCAGCACCGCCTACATTTTTAACCAGCTCGTTTTCGTGTTCAAATGCTTGAATTTCAACAAGTTCACCCGGTAAAAGATTAGTATCACCCGGATCAACAACTCTGATTTTCTTAGTCATTTGACGAACAATAATTTCTATGTGTTTATCAGCAATTTCAACACCCTGTGAACGATATACACGCTGTACTTCATCTACAAGGTACTGTTGAGCAGCTCTCGGACCGCAAAGCCTGATGACATCCTGCGGGTTGAGAGGACCGCTTGTTAACGGCTGACCTTTTTTAATTTGCTGTTTATTAGAAACAAGGATGCTTGCATCAATAGCAAATTTGATTTCAGTTCTGCCATTATCTGTTACAAGGAATAACCTCGGAACATCATCCTCAATTTCAATTTCGGCAACACCGTCAGCTTCGGCAAGAATCGCACAATCTTTCGGCTTTCTGCCTTCCAGCAACTCTTCAACTCTCGGCAAACCTTGAACGATGTCACCGGTTTTTTGTCTTTCAAATACGAGAGTTGCAAGCATATCACCACGAAGGACTAATGAACCAGCTTCTAATTGGAGCATCGTTCCCGGGCTGATCAAATAAGGACGACCGTTTCTAATAACAATTTCATCCTTTGAAACAGATATAACCTTACCTGATACCGGAGAAATATCGCCGCCTGCGGTTAACTCCTGATCAAGTCTTACGAATTCACCCTTCTTAACCTTGCTTGCAGACGATATTTTAACTCTTGCTTCATAGTTTGCACAATTAACAAGAAGTCTTCTTGCATCAGTAAGTTTTTCATTGATAGCCGCAACACCATCGTTAACAGCAAGAACCTCAGTCTTTGCAACAGGGGTTTTCGGCTTAATAACTTCACCGTTGTTAACAAGAAGTTCTGTTTGAAGAGCGTCATTCATCTTCGCATTACCTTCAAGTTCACGACGAACAATCAATGTTTCAAGAACAACAATCTTCAATTCACCTTGTTCATTCATCTCAACAAGCCCTTTAAGGTGAGACAGGTACCCTTGCATTTGAAGAACAAGACTTGTTCTGGTAAGAGTTGCACCATCAATGTTTCTTACTCTTGCACCGTCCTTGTACTGTAACTGTGTAACAGGAACCATACTAATCAGGTTATCAGAAGAGTTAAATCTGATTGATACATCTTTGGATTCAACATTGAGAACCTGAACCGGTCTTATAAGGATTTGAACAGGTTTGTCTTCAAGACTTTCCTCATCATCACTCATACCGAGGGTTGCTTCAATATCTTCGTCTAAATCATCAATATCCAAATCATCAAAATCAGATTCCATAATTGAAACTATTGATGTTTCAGATGCTTTAATGCCCTTTGCAATCACCGTTCCTGCTTCAACAACAGCACCTTCTTCAACTTTTAATTCACTGATGCTTTGTAAAGTATGAACTTCACCAGGTCTTACTGTAATTTCGTGAATAATATCGTTAAATTCTTTGAATTCAACAATACCGTCAATATGAGTATATACATCTTTGACAACTTCTGTACCGGCAGTTACAAATGTTCCGTTCTCTACCATTTTCAAAGATGAATCTTTGTTAATCTGGTGAACTTCCTCAGGAATAAATACGATAGAGCCAGGTTTAGTAACGATTTGATTTTCGTCAACCTCTACATCTACATACTTAATTTCCCCTGATGAAGAAACAGAACATTCATCGTCAATTAACTCGGCAATAATCATACCGTTTTCAACTGTTGTATCAATCGGTGTTTTAACAATATAACGTTCGCCGGTCTTTTTAACTGTCCAGATTTGTTCCTTCTTAGTTTGTTCAAAAGTAGCATTTGAAGGTATCAAAGATGCAATTACAATCGTAATTTCCTTACCTTTAACAATCTTATTGATTGTTTCACCTTCAAACTTAACATTTTCTATTTCTAAGTCCTCAGAGTAACGAACTTCACCGCCGTGTTCACAAACAGTTAAAGTTTCGGCAAGTTTTTCGCCCTGTTTAACTTTTTGTTCATTTTTAACAAGCACTTTTGAACCGCCGGGGAGGTTATAAACATCACCGCCTATAACCCAAACGATACCGTTTTTGTTAGCAGTTCTTGAAATGTTACCCTGTCTGTCTTTCTTTTCATCTGCAACAAAGTCTTCAAAATAAACTTCACCCGATAAATCAGATGTAATATCTTTTGTTGCCTTTTCAGTAAGACGACTTCCGTCTCCTGATGATACAGGTTCATACTCCGCAAGTTTGAAGCCTTTTTTAACTTCTATTCCATCAGTGAAATGAACAATTGCACCCGCAGGAATATGGTATTTTTCAGTTTTCTTTTCGCCAATAACTTCAATATCAGCTTCATATATAGAAACCTGTACAATATCACCGTGGCGGGTTCTCAATTCTCTTGTTTTAACAGATGATTTTACCTTACCGTTAACACCTGCTTCAACAATTTTCATCGCACCTGAACCTTTAAATACACCGCCGGTGTGGAATGTTCTCATTGTAAGCTGTGTACCCGGTTCTCCGATTGATTGAGCAGCAATAATACCGATTGCTTCACCAATATCTACAAGTTTTTGAGTAGTCAGCGCCCAGCCGTAACATTTTTGGCAAACACCATACTCAAGACCGCAAGTTAAGCCGGAACGAACTTTAACTTCTGTAAGATTAAGGTTTTTAATCTTTCTTATGTCGTTTCTGTCTAAAGTAGTATTAGCGGCAACAAGAACGTTACCCTTTTCATCAACTATATCCTGTGCAACAGTCCTGCCCAGTAATCTATCAATCAATGGTACAATAACTGTATCACCGTCCATAATCGGCTTCATATCAATATATTTATCAGTACCGCAATCTTTTGCTCTGATAATAACATCTTGTGCAACATCAACAAGACGTCTTGTTAAGTAACCTGAGTCAGCCGTTTTTAACGCTGTATCAACAAGACCTTTTCTTGCACCGTATGATGAAATAATGTACTCAGTAACAGACAAACCTTCTTTAAAGTTAGATTTAATAGGAAGGTCGATAATCTGCCCCTGCGCATCAGCCATCAAACCACGCATACCTACCAACTGTGATACCTGTGATAAGTTACCTCTCGCACCGGAGAATGCCATCATATATACAGGGTTTAATTTATCGAAGTTTTCAACTACCTGTTCAGTAAGTTTTGCTGTTGTTTCCGACCAGGTATCGATAACCTTTGTATATCTTTCAACTTCTGTAATTTCACCCTTTAAAT
>CALUTH010000106.1 GCA_944323635.1 Candidatus Gastranaerophilales bacterium | reverse complement strand
TCTTCCCTGCAATGCGTAAAGATTGCGAATTTTCTATTCTGCCGCTTATTATGGATGAACAAACGGGGCGTGCCGGATATATTACAAGGCTGGAAGCATTTGTTGACCTTATGAGAAGAAAACAACGGAAGGCAAAACAGGCAAAAGCCGCAGCGGCAGCAGTGTAGCCGGGCGGTTTTACTAAAAGCCACAAGACAGGTTGACTGAACTGCAGGGAAGTATGTGACGCGATGAATGCAGGCAGCTTTACTGAACCGCATGTTATTTTGGCACGGCTTTAGTATAGGTCTGAACTAATCCAACAAAACTATTTTTAACCGGCAATTTACTTTGAAGGTGCCAATTTTTGCCATGCTCTGTATTTAAAAATAAGTTTGGTAATCATAATCACGCACAAGAGAACTGCTGCCATCCCGATAGAGTACCAGTAGCCCATAATATTCATATTAAAATAAAACGCAAGAAGTGTACCAACGGGGATTGCAACACCCCAGTAGCTTACGAGGTTTGCTATCATTACAATATTTGTATCTTTAAGTCCCTTAAATATACCGGCAAGTGTTACCTGCATACCGTCAAAAAGCTGAAAAGCAGCAAGTACATATACTATCGGCACAGTAACCGCAATAAGATCTTTATCGGCAGTAAACAGCCCTATCCAGAAATGCGGGAAAGAGGCAACAGTTATTGCACTGCAAAACATAAAGATTTCCGACATAATAATACCGGAGACAGCGAACCGTCTTACGCCAAGATAATCCTTTGCACCATTCGAATACCCGACTTTTACGGCAAGACCGTTTGCTATAGCTAACGGAACCATAAATGAAACAGTTGTAAATGTAGTTACAATATTCTGCGCCGCAGCATATAACCCGGAAACCCTGCCCATAATAACAGTCACCAGATTAAACGCTACAAACTCCACCAGAATTGCAAACGCAATCGGAGTTCCTACTATAAGAAGATTTTTATAATAAGAATGATCGCTGTACATTGAGATATTAAGTCTGTAAAGGGCATAAAAATAAAGTCCGAACCCCATAATATATCTTGTAATCAAACTTGCAACTGCAAGTCCCGCAACACCTATTTCCGGCAGCCCGAAGTACCCGAATACAAAAATTATATTTAATCCAAGATTAAGAAATACCGCAATTACAGTAAGAATATTGGGAAACAAAACAATTTCAAACGACTGCAAAAAATCTTTTATAGAACTGTGCAGCAGCACACCAAATGTTGAAAACGCAGTAATTATAGAATATATTTTTATAAATTCCGCAAGTTCCGGCTCATACCCCAAAAGGTCAATCACAGGCAGTACCGCAAATATACAGAGTGAAATAAAAAGGCTCATTATAAGCGCAAATTTGACAGTCGGATAAAAATACTTCTCAGGCTGTCTCCCCTCACCGCGCATGTTGGAAACAATAGGCGCAACCGCAGAAAGAATTCCTATCCCAATCATCATAATACAATTAAGTATGGCTGTCGCTATACTAACCGCAGCAAGAGTCTGGGTAGAATGTCTGCCTGCAACAATAACATCGCCAACACCGATAAAAATAAACCCCAGATTACCCATAATAATCGGAGCGGATATTTCGGCTATCTCTTTCATGTAGCGTGTAAATCTCATAAGAGCATTTTAGGATAAACACATCCGTTTGTCGATAAATAAAAAGACCGGTCATTTTTAAACCGGTCTTTTATATTTGTTAATCTCTCTACTATGAATTTAAGGGATCAGCTGCTACAGGGTCTTTGCCATTATATAATTCTACAAGTCCTTGTAATTCGCTGTGTGTTGTAGAAGCAACACCATTAGTAATTGTTATTAAGCCTTCTTTTTGAGCATAAGCAAGCGCCTCGCCTCTACCGCTCTTTTTAAGTTTTCTCAAACATTTAGCAACATCAGCGTTATCTGTTGTCTTGCCCCAGAAAGCTCCTTTTTTATTGAACCAGTTGGTTGGATTTAATACGGTTCTGTCCCACCATTTACCGGATTCTCTTGAATCTGCCGCACGGTCTTGCGCTGCTGCAGTTGCAGATGCCTCTCTTGCTTGCGCTGATGTATATGCTGCAGATAATTCTGTATATTTCTTATATGCAGCTTCTTTTTTAGCAAAAACCTCTTCTTTAATTTTTGTATCTTCAGCTTTTGCAATATTATAAGCGTCAAGATTTTGTTTTGCTTCTTCTACAGCTTTTTGTGCATCAGCTTTTTCTTGCTCAGCTTGTTTAATTTCTTTTTGCTTAGTTTGTATTTGTTGATTCAAATTATTAAGTTCAGCCAATTGTTGCTGCGTTAATTTAGACTTGTCTTTTACTTCTAACAAAGAATTTGATTGTAATGTATGTAATTCATTCAACAAACCGCTGAGCGTCTTATCTTTTGCTAAAACATTTTTTTCAGCATCAGCAACTGCCGCAGACAATTCTGCTGCTGTTGTTTTTGTATCAGCTTCATACTCAGAAATTTTTGAACAAAGATTAATATATGTTTCATAGTCTGCATAAGCTGCATCCATCTGTGTTTTCAACTCAGCAGCGGATTGTCCTTGTACAGTTCCTGCAGCTGCGGCACCACCGCCTTGTGTATTAACGTAAGGTTGTGTTGCCGTATTAACACCACCCATTTGTCCAAATATACCAAACGGCATTCCGCATTGCATTGCTGCATTCATACTCGCGCTTGCAAACATTGCGCCAAACTCTGCAGGCAAACCGCAGTTGTTATAACCGCCGCCTATGCCAAATCCGTTAAATAACATTGTGAGTGGAAACATTGTCTTATCCTCATCTATCTTACATCTTATATATATAAAGTATATAAATTTTCTCTAATTTCATAAGAGAAAATAATCGTTACAAAACTTAACAATTATTCAATCTTTTTTATATCTTTAATCTGTACAAATATTAGTAATAATACCTTTTTTCAGAACATTAACCAACAATCTTAATCCGATAATTTTCTTGTAAAATATTTGCCGCCATGCTAGTATCAAATTACGACTATCATATAAATAAGATATATTAAGGAGCTGTCACAAATGCTGAATTTTTTATTCAAAAAAGAAACAAAAGTGGACAAGTCCGCCCAATTAACAGAGTTTGTAAACAAAATAAAAGAGATTTACTCCTACAACTCAATATCTGATGAGCGGAAAAATTACTTTAACTCATTACTGGAAGCAAACGGTTATCTTCCATACCCGCATATACGTGCGCTGGAAGAAATCAGCGACGCGGAAGCACTTTACTGTCTTGAATACAAATGGAGACAAAACGGTGTTTACAGCGAAAACAACGAGTTTCATTTTGAAAATCCATCAGTTCTTGCAAGAAACAATGTTCAAAACTCCGACTGGATAAAAAAAGAAGGGCATAATATAAAGCTTATTAATCTTGCAGGACTTGGCAACGGGAATGAAAAATCAGACACCGGAAAGCTTGCAGACTGGATAAAACAGCTTGCAATTCTGCCAACGGGAAATCTTGAAAATAACATTTTTTCAACAACGGTCTACCTTATACCGTTCCACCCGAGAGAATTCGGATGTGCGTACCTGCCGATGTCATCAAGCGTAAGTCCTAATCTGGAAGATAAAAACATAACCGAAAAAACAGGGTTTGATGCAGACGGGCAGGTTAAACTGTTTATAGAAATGGCGCAGCTTGCAGGGCACCCTGTAATTTATGACATACTGCCGCAAACCGCAAGGTATTCCAAAATAGTTCTTGCTAATCCTGAATGTGCAAGATGGTTTGATATTAATGCACTCATCACAGAAATTGAAAAAAATGTCGATGAAGTTTGTGAGGCATTAAAAGAAAAGTATTCACAAGAAGACATCAATATAGTTAAAGACTTATACAAAAAATCCCTGCGCTCCGGAATAGGCGATTTGGCAGAGAATTACAAAACAATTTACAACGATATTGATGAAGCGCTCGTTGAAAAGAAAAAATACCTTTCAAACGCTATGCTTGAAAAAGATATTCAGGTAAAACTCCACCGCAAAGCAAGAAATATAATTACTGCAGTTATACATAACAACTCTAAAAAGCTCAAGGAGTCCGATATAACAAATCAGGGTGAAGTAACACAAAAATTAATAGCGGAAGGAATGTGGCCGGCACCCGGCGGTGCCTGGTGTTCTGCGGGGATTCCCATATTTAACAGGATGAGCGACTGCGGTTCATACCCGACATTCAAGCATTACAACTACAAAGGAGAAGATGTTTCTCAATTTGCTAACTTAGACTGTCAGACACCTTACTACTTTGTTAACCTTGAAACAGGGGAATACAATAACAATGTAATAGATTTCTTTATCAACTATATGAAAGATTTGCAAGCCGATTTTAACTTCGACGGATTCAGAGTTGACCACATTGATCATATTGTCGATGATGTTTCAGAAAAAGACGGCGTTCCTATTAGTTATAGAGCACCAAGGATGGTTCTGGGCAAATTAAATACTGCACTAAAAAATAAAATTCCATACTTCGGAACACTTGCAGAATATATGCTCTGGGATAATTACCTTAAAGAATACCACGAAGATATGAATTTTGACCTTCTCTGGGGAAGTGATATTGTTGCACAGAGCGATAAAACACCGGAAAGGATTGCAAATGACAACCTTGAATTAACAAACTACAATACTTCAAGCAATGCAAAAAATTGTCTGTCAATCTTAAAAACTTATAACAATCAGGACGGTGAATTTTCAGCAATAGACAGATACCCGGGGCAGTTAGGCGAGCAAGGGGCTCTGTTTAAGTGGTTTAAATACAAGTTCCTCCCCGGCGGCAAATTTGCACAGCGCCCCGTTATGTACATTGACGGAGATGAATCCTTTACGACCAAAGGTATCGAGAGTGTTATTGGAGCTGAAATTTCAATGCCGCGCGAAAAGGATTACGAATTTTATGCAAAATTTGATGCAATAGACCGTTTTGTCAAAAACTCACCAATTATCTCCGGCGGCGAAGCCCACATAATACGTCAGGATGAAGACGGGTTTGTTGTATGGCAAATCTCTAAAGAAGGGCTCAAAACCTCAATCCTTGTTGCTGCAAACTACCATAATCCGTCAGAAAAATTCTGGGTATGGGAAGGAAATGAACAACACATTGAAGTAAGAGAAGGCAGAGAAGTTTTTGATAAAAATATTTCACTCTCCTGCGATTACAAGATAACCGGTCAGTACAACTTTGACGGCGACAATTACGTTGAAGAAAAATTTCAAACACCGACAGACCAGTTAATGTTCAGCAAAATCATGCCTGCAGAATTCAAGTTCTACACGGTAGAACAGGTCTAGGGATATAAAAAAGCCCCGCTTTAAAAGCGGGGCTTTTAATTATCTGCATTACTATGCACAAAACTCTGTATATAAATTATTTAACCAGTATTTTAATCTTTGAGTAAATATTATTTGATAATAAAACCTTTCCGCCTCCGGCGGGTCTTCCAGACGGGGTCTCTTTTGGCGGCAAAAGAGACGTAAAACCGTCACCCTGTGCTGCGTTCGCTCATCAATTGTATAGTTCAACATCAAGCGGGCAAACTCGGTACTTCGTACCTCAAACAATGCCCGCTTCATCGTTGTTTCACTAACATTGATAGCTCACTTCGCAGAGGGTGAGAAAAATAAATCCAGAAACTGCATAGCATTACACCACCTATCAGAAGGAGTTTATCCTTCTAACAATTGTGCGGATATAACCCGCTCAATTCCAGCTAAGTCCTTATCTATCTCAATATTACCAAACCCGTTCTGTGCAAGTATCCGTTTTATTTTCTGTGCCTGTCCCTCGCCGCACTCAAAAAGCAGGTAACCGCCCTCTTTCAATATCCCCCTTGCACCTTCCGCTATCCTCTTATAAAACTCCAAACCTTCACTGTCTTTAGTAAAGAGTGCAAGTTTCGGGTCAAATTCTACTTCCTTCTGAACCGGCGTTCCCACCGGAATATAAGGCGGATTTGAAATAATCATATCAAATGTTTCGTTAGGATTAATTTTACTGTATACATCCGACTTCCTAAACACAGCCTTATTATTAAGATTTAGTGCAGAGGCATTCTCAAGAGCAATTCTTAACGCATCGGAGGAAATATCCACTCCGAGTACATAAGTATCGGAATTAAGCGCAATAGAACACGCTATACACCCGCTCC
>CALUTH010000105.1 GCA_944323635.1 Candidatus Gastranaerophilales bacterium | reverse complement strand
TCAAATCGCTGTAATTATTGAACAACGTACATTTTAAACCATAATTTTTAAAAATTGAGTATAAAAACTTCTGATTTGATATGTTAAATACAATATTAATATACTTAATTTTATCAATCATGCGGATAAGAAAACGTAGTCTCTATTCCAACGCGGCATTATTTACCCCTTTACCCCCTGCGTCAGGCTTGTAGTCATTATTCTAATGTGACAGATACATTTACCCCCCTGTCGCTTTTTTTGTAAAAACCATATACAATAGAATTATGAAACTAAACGACAACACAGGCAAACTTTACTATGTAGGCGGATGCGTGCGTGATGAAATTCTCGGCAAACAATCCGTTGATATCGACCTGTGTTATGAAGGCGATGCCATTGACTACGTTACCGCTCAGGGATATAAAATCATTAAAACCCAGAAAAACATAAGAACAGCACGTGTGCTTATTGACGGGGAAGAAATCGACTTTGCCTCAACCAGAAAAGAAATCTACCCGCAAGCCGGACACCTGCCTGTTACAACAGAGACGGGCTGCCCGCTTGAGGATGACCTTACAAGAAGAGATTTTACGGTAAACTCAATAGCAAAATCCGTGAAAACCGGTGATATTATTGACCCGACAGGCGGGGCTGAAGATATTAAGAAACAATTTCTGCGGGTGCATCATGATAAAAGCTTTATTGACGACCCGACAAGAATTATCCGCGGGCTGAAATTCTCGCTGCGATTCGGGTTTGAGTTTGATGAACATACAGAAAACCTGAAAAACGATTATTTAAAAAATGTAAACTGCGATATGAGTTATTCACGGCTGAAAAAAGAACTTGTTGACTGCTTTAACCTCAACCGCGACGAGGGATTAAACCGATTTATCGACGAAGGGATGTATAAACTTCTTACGCGGAATAAACCGCAAAAGCCGCTCATATCAATCGAAGAACTTATACAAGAGTTTGAAATAAAAACACCGTGGCTCGTATATCTGGGAAATACCGATTTGAGCAGACTGGCACTTACAAAAGCGGAAACGGGAATACTTGAAGGGTTTAATGCGATAAAGGAAAGCGGGAGCCCTTACAAAACCTGCAGCAAATCCGATATTCAATCCGTTCTTTTGTGGACTGCGTTTATAAATCCCGATAAAGGTTTGTATTACCTCAGAAACCTGCGCGGGATAAAACCTTCAGTAACCGGCAAAGAACTTTTAAGCATGGGGATTAACGGCAGGCTAATCGGGGTTATTCTGGATAAAATAGAAGAAGAAAAATTTAAAAATCCGAAAATGTCTCATGCCGAAGAATTAAGTATTGTTAAGATGATATTAAAAGAAAATCATATAAAATAGTTGCAAATAGTGGTTTTAAGAGGATTTTTAGTAAAAATTATTAACTTTAGTTAAATTCTTGTCAACACAATGATTTTAGTGTATAATCAAATTAATGGCAAAATACATTTGCCTGAGACATATCTTAAAAGAAATCCAGGATATTTCACAAAATAAAGAGAAGAACAGACAGAATATAAAGGAGGTTAACATGGTTGCCCAGTTTGTGGATAATAAAACTATTGATGTTGCAGAATTTATCAGAAACAACTACACACCGTACTACGGTGATGACAGCTTTTTAAGCGGTCCTACACAAAGAACAATGTATATGTGGAGCAAGGTCAGCGAATTGATGAAAGAGGAACACAAAAAAGGTGTTCTTGATGCGGATACTTCAACACCTTCATCAATCACTTCACACGGCGCAGGTTACATCGACAAAGATAATGAACTTATTGTCGGCTTGCAGACAGACGCGCCGCTCAAACGTGCAATAATGCCGAACGGCGGGTACAGAATGGTAGAGGCTTCATGCAAAGCATACGGGCTGCCGGTTGATGAAGAACTTAAAACCATCTACACAAAATACAGAAAAACACACAATGACGGTGTTTTTGACGTATACACAGACCAGATTAAAAAATGCAGACACTCCGCAATTATTACCGGTCTGCCGGACGCTTACGGAAGAGGCAGGATTATCGGAGACTACAGACGTGTCGCGCTTTACGGCATCGACAGACTTATTGAAGAAAAACAAAAAGATAAACTTGCGACCGAAAACATCCCTATGACAGAGGATAATATCAGGCTGAGAGAAGAATTGAGCGAGCAAATCCGTGCGCTTAAAGATATGAAAGAAATGGCACTCTCATACGGTATTGATATAAGCAAACCGGCTGAAAGCTTCCAGGAAGCTGTACAGTTTACATACTTCGGCTACCTTGCGGCAATCAAAGACCAGAACGGGGCGGCAATGTCACTGGGCAGAGTTTCTACATTCCTTGATATTTATTCGGAAAGAGACCTGAAAGCAGGCAAAATTACCGAAGAACAGGCGCAGGAAATAATGGACGATTTCATTATCAAATTGAGAATGGTTCGTTTCTTAAGAACACCTGAATACAATGACCTGTTCAGCGGCGACCCTGTCTGGACAACAGAAAGCATCGGCGGTATGACAATGGACGGCAGACCGCTTGTTACCAAAAACTCTTTCAGAATGCTCCAAACATTAATCAACCTCGGACCAGCTCCGGAACCGAATATGACAGTTCTCTGGAGTAAAGACCTGCCGAAAGGATTTAAAGATTACTGCGCAAGAGTAAGTATTGAAACAAGCGCAATCCAGTACGAAAATGACGACCTGATGCGGGAATCTTTCGGTGATGATTACGCTATCGCATGCTGCGTTTCTCCGTTAATCATCGGTAAAGAAATGCAATTCTTCGGCGCACGCGCAAACCTTGCAAAAGCACTTCTTTACACAATTAACGGCGGGGTTGATGAGAGAACCGGTGAAAAAGTTGCTGACTTTGAACCGATTACGGACGAATATCTCGACTACGACACAGTGATGGCAAAGTTTGACAAGGTTATGGACTGGCTTGCGTACACATATGTAAGCGCTTTGAATATCATTCACTACATGCACGACAAATACAACTACGAAAAAGCACAGCTTGCACTTATGGATTCAAACGCAGTACGCAAACTCGGATGCGGAATTGCGGGATTCAGTGTTGTAACCGACTCACTTTCTGCAATTAAATACGCAAAGGTTAGAGTTATAAGAGAAGACGGAATTGCAAAACACTTTGAAATAGAAGGCGATTACCCGAAATACGGAAACAACGACGACAGAGCAGACTCTATCGGTGTGGATCTGGTTAACCGCTTTATGTCAAAGATTGAAAAAATCCAGACATACAGAAATGCCATCCCGACCCAGTCAATCCTTACTATTACAAGCAATGTTGTATACGGTAAGAAAACTGGCGACACCCCGGACGGCAGAGTTGCAGGCGTTCCGTTCTCACCGGGGGCTAACCCGTTCAACGGCAGAGACTGCAAAGGTGCACTTGCATCCCTTTGTTCAGTTGCAAAACTTCCGTTCAAGAATGCTAAAGACGGGATTTCAAACACTTTCAGCATTCTGCCTGAAACTCTGGGAAAATCAAGAGATGAACAAATCAACAACCTCACGGGTATGATGGACGGATACTTTGAAAAAGGTGCTCAACACTTGAATGTTAACGTTCTTAACCGCGAAACATTGCAGGATGCTATGGAACACCCTGAAAACTACCCGGAGTTGACAATCCGTGTGAGCGGATACGCTGTTAACTTCATTAAACTCACAAGAGAACAGCAGCTTGATGTTATTAACAGAACCTTCCACTCTTCAATATAGCGGGTAATACCGAAATAAGTTAAAAATACCGCGCCGTGTAAATACCTGCGCGGTATTTTTATCCGTTAATAATTAAGCATTTCTGTCCCAGAACCCCGGAGCATCAATATTGCTGCCAATATCGTTTTTCAACCCGTCGCTAAAACTCGGGGCATTAATATTTGCGTCAACCTTTTCTTTAGCCCCATCGTTCATCCTATCGGTGAAACTCGGAGCATTAATATTGTTATTAACAGCGTTTTTAGCAGCCTGTTCTCCTGTCTTTACAACATCTTCAAGCGAACCCGGTTTCTGACCGTTCTGTCTCATGGCAGCCATACCCATTCTAAAGAAGGGATTAAAATTAATTGGCATAATAGTGTTTCTTTTCATTGTTTGTATTTGCTATTGCAAATTATGCTGACAAAATACATAACGGCACATTTTTTAGAAACTTTAGCCCACCCCACCACATCATATCATATCATATCATATAGGGGATTATATCAAGGCTTCAGCCCCATGTAAACTTATATCTACATTTTGTTACATTGTAATATTCATTAAAATATTGCTTAATATTTCTTAATAATAGCACGTCTTTGGGGGATAATTTTTGAAAGGAAGAAAAAGCATTCAAAAGGAAATAATAAAATTGGAAAATATATAAAAGCGAGGGGTTGAAATTACCCTCGCCATAGGTTATAATGTTATTGATAGTTCTTTTGATGCTCCGGGAGAGAACCGAATGTCTCTCAAAAGAACTATCGTTTTAATTATTCAATTTATATAAATAGAAAATATATAAAAGTTAAGGGTTGACATACTATTAAAATATGATATAATAATAGTGATGGCTCGCTTGGGGCTCCGGGAGAGAACCGGATGACAACCAAGGAGCCATCTTTTTATTTATTTTATTAATTTTTCATAAGGTTTTATGTTATAAAAATCTTTATTACTCAAATCAGGGTTATTTCTTATTTGATAAATATAATCTTTGTCATGCCAATTTACTTTTAAATTATCAAAACTTAATGAGTCTGTTCTGCTTTTATTAAGCGGCAGATTTATATTTTCAACTGCCCTTTTGATATTTTGTTTTAAAACAGGATACTGTTCTATATATCTGTAACTAAGCTTAATTTTAATAATACTCATATTATACATATTTTTCCTCATCTAACCAAAAATCTAAAGCATGCCCCAATTCGGGTTCTTGCATATCTGTTAATCGTTTATTCGGATCAAAATCTCCTGGATAACTTCTCCAATGAGCCTTGACAACTGTACCATCACTGCGTTTATATTCTCTGACATATACTTCACCTCCATTATCGGGACGATACCCCCCAAACAGTTCGTTATTATAACGACTATAACCCGCCAGATTATTTGGCATACTAGATTGCGATACATTATTTTTGTCAGTATTTAATTTAATACCTTCGCGTTCGCCTGTTTTTTCATTAAATCTTCTTTTATCATTTGGAGTTGTAATTAATTCACCTCTTCGCATTTTTTTGTATATAATCCTTGATATTATATCATTGATTTCTTCTTTGTTTTTCTTTGTATAATAAAAAAACGGCTTCATTTCACGAGCAATTTCTCTGCCAATAGAATTATTCCATAAATCCATATTACGTTCACCTTGTGGAGCATTGGGGGTTTCATTTTCATGCATATCTCCCAAAATTTTAGCAACTTTTTCCCCATAATTGTGCGCTAAATACCATTGCATATATACATGCTTAAATGCGTCTGCTTCGTTATTCCATGTAGAATGTTTACCAGTGCCTATTTCAAAACCATATTTTCGTTGCGCTTTATATGTCGCATCTAAAACTTCTTTATTGAAATTTTCTCTCTGATAACTTATAAATTCATTAATTTTATTTTTCATATTTTATCCTTTCTATGTTATACTACAATTATGAAACTACCAATATTTCACAGTTACTATACTGTTAATCTGTTAATTTATTTACTAATATTTAATTTTGTTCTTGTTCTCTGTACGCCTTTTGCAGTTTTATCTTTTCTTTTATTTAGAGTCCCAATATACGAACAGGGAATATTTACAATTTTAATTTTTTTACTTAATGTTTATATTATTCCCATATTTATACTTATTGCTCTCTTTGAGACAATTTTACGAACTACCGGATTACTGAAAAACAAAGCGCAAACCAATCTGAATTTTATAAAACCGTTTATCCTCTGGATTATTATAATCATCGGATTTATAGTTTTTGGATTTATGAATACAATCTGCAGACATTCACAAATACCTTATACACAACAGGAACTTGAAGAATTACGTTTCGATTAATCAAATTCATATTACTTACATTTGCCCATAATTGTGCTCCTTTCTTTTATAGCTACCTCAATTGATACTATCAATCAGTATTGATAGCAGTTCTACGGGGTTGTTTAATATTTAATCTACAAATCAAGTATACAAATTTTTACAGAAAAACCCCAAGAAATGTAACAAAAACTTGTCTTACTCACTCGCGTTGAACGGGTCTACAGGCAAAAAC
>CALUTH010000104.1 GCA_944323635.1 Candidatus Gastranaerophilales bacterium | reverse complement strand
ATTTGATTATGGAATGAGAATTGATCAAATTTTAAAAAGACGAATTGAACGTGCAGTTCTTGTTCCAGAAGGCTCTGCAACTACCCCTCAACAACTCATTGATAATTTGAATGAAGCTCAAATAAATGCTCAAAATTTCGCTCAGATAGCTGCAGAAAAAGCCACAGCTGCAAACAATTCAGCAATAGCAGCCGGAGAGGAAGCAACGACAGCAACGCAGCAGGCGGCAATAGTTCAAGAAACTTACGATGACGCAATGGCTGATATAGCAGCAGATAAACTTGACGCTTTAAATGCCATATCATCTGCACAATCAACGGCAGAAAGTGCAATAGAAGCAGACAAGGCTGATTTTCAAGCGTTAGCACAAAATAAATCAACGGCATTACAAAACCAGTTCAACGGTTATTCAAGTACGCTTGATGGACAGATAGACGCCGTTATAAAGAACTTTGATAGAATGTATGAGGGTGTCAATCTTGAAACAAAATTTGCAACGGAAATAGCCGCGGCAGGTAACGTATATGCTTGGCTCAATAACAGAAAGAATGCAGGAAATTTTGAGGGCATACACGTTGGGGATTACTTCTCTGTAAGTTTGAGTGCCGGAACAGTGGCAGGCTATTCAATAGCAGCACAGACCTTTAAATGCCGTATAGTAGGGATTAACACATACAAATCTTGTGCAGATACGAATATAGGCAATATGTTCTATGTAATATCTGATGAAGTAATAAATACCGCTATAAAGTGGAACCCGACAGACAATAACAACGGTACGGCTTCACAAAATAAACCTTGGCTTGCAAGTGCAGCTTATGCGGTATTGAACGGAGTGAACAACTATACAACGAGTGCATACGGCAACGCAGCACACGGAGCAAACGCTTCTGCCAAAGGAATACTACAATTATTACCTAGTACACTGCAAAGCGTCTTAAAACAGAAGAGAAACCTCTTAGATAACAGATATTCTTCAAGCGGTCTTTTAACAGGTTCAACAGGCTGGGATTGGGCTGATATGGGTAAACTTTGGTTGCCTAATGAAGTTGAAGTTTATGGCTGCGGTATTCGTAGCAACCTATCTCAAACGTCAGGTTTTTGGTTTCCTGAAGCTGGGCTGTCAATCCAATTTCCTTGGTTCGCAAATAATTGTGAGCACAGGGTTAAAAGGAACTCAAGCGGTGCTCGTTGCTCTTGGTGGCTTTCTGCTCCGGCTTCTAATAATACTACTAACGTATGTAATGTTAACGGCAACGGTTATGCTAACGGTAATCTTGCTACTATTTCTGGTATTTTTCTGCCGCTCTGCTTCTGTATTTAATCCTTTCCATCTTGTATGCGGACACTTTATGTGTCCGCTACCTCACCAATGTTTGTAGTACAATCCCCTTAGTGGCGTAAGCCACTCGAAAAAAATTTTTTTGAGGGTAGAGAATGAGCAACGTTCACAGAAGATTTAGGAAAGAAACAGAGTTACAGTTTTTGGTTACAGCACAGGAATTACAATTTGAATTAACAAAATTTGTAATGCGTGAGAAAAACATACCAAAGAAATGGCGATTGATAATTGGACAGCCATTGATAGCAAAAGTAGATGAGCTTCTTGACAATTTGAATTATGCAAATACAATTTTTCCGACAAATTTAGCTGAATATGAAATGCGTTCAAAATATCAAACACTTGCAGTATGTAATTGTTGGCAACTTCATAATAAGATAGTTAGAATGATTGAGTGCGTTCAATCAGTGAAAATTGAAAATCTAGAAAAAATTGCTGAATTGCTAACGAATGCAGAGGTTCTAATAAAGAAGTGGAAAAAGACTGATAAAGAACGGTTCAAAAAATTACTTGCAGACGGTGGAGATAAGCCGGAAAGTGAGTAAGAAAAAAGATAAGTCATTTGTTGATTTTGGTTAGCCTCTTGGTGGCTTTCTGCTCCGGCTTCTAATAATACTACTAACGTATGTAATGTTAACAACAACGGTAATGCTAACAGTAATAATGCTACTAATTCTAGTATTTTTCTGCCGCTCTGATTCTTTAATTGTCCGACCTAGTAAGATTTTTCTGAACGCAGTACATTTTTTAAAGAAGGAACAAATGACTTTCGAGAGGAAACTCTCGTAAATAAGCACCTTGATATTTTTAGGCGGACGCCTTTTCGTTAAGTGCATAGCAGGCAACTTGTGTATTATAGTCTGTTTTATGCCTAAATAATTAAGCAGTTTAATGTTAATACACATTGTCCATTAACTGTACGAGGTGCATAAATGTCAAGACGTAAAGGCAGATATGAAAGACGGCAGCAAAAGAGAGAAGCCAAAAAGCAGCATTTAAAACAATATGATGATTTTAATAATGTTATCAGCCTAAAGTCTATGTATAAATCCGCAAAGAAAGCCGCTTGCGGTGTGTCGTGGAAAGCAAGCGTGCAAAGGTATATCTTAGCCATATTGTTCAGAATAACTCATACAAGGCAAGATTTACTGAAAGAAAAAGATATACGGCAGGGCTTTATTGAATTTGATATAAACGAACGTGGAAAAGTCCGGCATATTAAAAGCGTGCATTTTAATGAGCGTGTAGTTCAGAAATCAATATGCTTGAATGCAATGAACCCCATTTTATTAAACAGTGTTATTTACGATAATGCAGCAAGCCAAAAAGGCAAAGGAACACACTTTGCATTAAACAGAGTTACAGAGTACCTGCATTGGCATTATAGGCATTATGGAAACAAAGGATATGTTTTATCCATAGATTTTAAAAGTTACTTTGAGAGCATTCCTCACGACGTCTTGAAAGAGAATTTTAGAAGAAAGTTTAAAGACACAAAAATAATAAAACTTCTTGATGATTTTGTTGACGCATTCGGGGAACGTGGGCTTGGTTTAGGCTCTGAAACATCACAGATAAATGCAGTCGTTCATACAGACAGAATAGACCATTATATTAAAGAGGTTGAACGGATCAAAGGTTTTAGGAAGTATATGGACGATAATATAATAATTCACCCCGACAAAGGCTATTTGCAAGAATTATTGTGGGAACTAAAAGATCTGTATGCAGAAGTTGGAGTTACTTTAAATCAGAAGAAAACACACATCAGCGATTTAAAGCACGGTTTCACATTCTTGAAAACAAGATTTTTCTTAACCGATACAGGCAAGGTAATTAAGAAGCCTTGCAGAGAACGGATAACTGCAGCAAGAAGGAAATTAAAGAAGCAGGCTAAACTCTATCATCAAGGAATTATGACACTTGATGATATAAAACAAAGTTATATAAGTACGAGAGGTTCTTTTGTGCATAAGAATGCACGCAGAACAATTCACAATATGGATATGTTGTATAAGAAGTTATTTGAAAAGGAGTACAAAGATGACACAGGTAACACCGGAAACGAAGCAAAGCAAGATACAGGAGTTTGCAGATCTGTTACGGCAGAGGGATAATGCAGTTCAAAAAAAAGGCTTAGGGCTTGAACTATCGGAGTATGAAATGGATTTAATCAATTCACCGTATCAAGACTGGTTGAGGATTAGCACAATGCTTGAAACCGCAGAAATAGAGGATAGTATTTATGATGATTTTCTTACTAATCCAACACACTATAAAATTACAGATGGCGGAATTGTTTACAATTCTAACTGGGAAACCGAAGCACAAGCAGCAGAGCTTGAGCGTATCGGGAAATTGCATATTACAAAACAGGATTTTTATACATATATTTGTGTGCCTGCTAATATTTCTTATGACACGCTCAAAGCAAAGATTGCAGAATTAAATATGCAGCCGCAATGGGAATTATGCAATCACGTTTATTATGGCGTTATTCAGCCATTCTTGACAGCGTTGCCGCTTGGAAAAACAGAACAAGAAATTATTGAAATATTTGAAGCTCACACTCCGGCTGATGAATAGCCTTTTAATTTTTTAGAGATGAGATTATGAGAATAGAACCTACTGATGGGGTTACTTTTGGTTACAAAAGTCCTCTAAAAACCTTGTATAAAAAAGGTAAATTAAACATAGACAAGGGGTTTTATGGTGGAACGTTAACGAAAGAAAATGTTACCCTTGAACACTTAGTGCCTTATTCAAAGGGTGGAAAAACCACCCTTGATAATCTTGTTCTCGCAACAAAAGAAAATAATATGAAACGCTCTAATCTGCCGATTAAGGACTTTATAAATCCTTCACAGGTAAGAGAATACCTAAAACAATTTTTAGGTATCTCAACGGACGATTTCAGCGGAGATAAATACATTAAGAAAATTGTTATGACATTAAAAAAAATGGGGGTATGTCTATAACTGGAAAGGCGGACTGATATGGCTAAAATTGTGCGTTTTAAAAGTAAAAAACAAAAAGCCGGAGAGTGGCTGCAAGATTTGTTTTCTCAAAAAATTGAGAAAGCAAAATCAATAGCGGTAATTATGGATATGGAAGATGAAGTTGTAACCGCTTATTTGAACGCTGATTTGATGCAGAAATTAAACTTAAAGCAGCATTTTGAGTTTGATATTTTAGATCAGTTCTTAGCTCAAAATATGAATAGATATGTGGAATACGTTGAATAAAGCAAAGGAGATTTACTATGAAGAAATTAGCAATTTTATTAGCATTCTTATTTTTTTGCGGCGAAAGTGTTTTTGCTGCTGATACTGATAAGGTTATACCTGAACAGGGTATTGAAAACAATCAGTCATATTTTACGGCAAATATTCAAAAGCAGCCGCAAGAAAAAGGAAGTAAGCAAGGTATAAAAAATCATTTTACCTTTTTTACAATTAACATCAACAATAACGGTAAAGTTTTTAATATTACCTTACCAGACGAACAACAGTAGAGGATTAGTGTTTTACATAAATATTAAATTATAGAGGAGATTATTGATGTGCATTGAGTGTTTTGACGCTCTGCCACGCTTCCATTACAAGAGTAAGGAATATATTGCATGGCAGGACGACAGTATTTGTCGTGTTGGTTTTTCGGCAGTTCCCGATATTGGAAACAAGGAAATCAACAATAAAGTAATGTCTAAGGCTGAAATAAAAGCAGCTAAAAAGAAACCATTATATCTAAAGAATACCGTTGAGGTTTGCCTTATTGATAAGGTTAAAAATAAAACATATACCTTTACGATTAACGCAGGTTATGACTATGATGGAGCAAGTATTGCAAGAATTTTTTGGCGGCTTATTGGATCTAAAGAAAATATTGAATTTAAAGTTGCTGCATTAGTTCATGACGTTCTTTGTGAAAATCATCACTATATTGATAATGATAGATATTTTGCAGATAAAGTTTTTGAACGTTTGCTTGAGGTTGGTGATGTTGGAGCATTCCGCAGATGGATTATGTTTCATTCTGTCGACAATTTTCAGAAGCTTTGCGGATGGAGGAAAAAGGAGTGTTGACAACATTGGTAGCTGTTATATCTATTGTGGTGGCTGTTGTAGGGTTTATTATCAATCTTATTGCAATAGGTATTTATATAGGGAAATTAGAAGGGTTTAAGGATTTAGTAAATTATAAGTTTGACGAGCAGGATAAGAAACTTGAAAAACATAACAATTTTATAACTCGGCTGTATGAAGTTGAAAGAAAACAGGGGATAGATGAAAAAGAAATCGAAGTGGCTAATCATAGGATAAAAGATTTAGAAAAGGGAGAACATCATGAAAAAGGTTGTAATTCATTGGACTGCAGGTGCAAACCAGCCCAATAATACAGATTATGAACATTATCATTTTTTAGTCAATAAAGATGGAATTGTAATTGCGGGAAAATATACTCCTGAAGATAACGAAAATTGCAATGATGGAAAGTATGCTCAACATTGTGGTGGCGGTAATACTGGTGCAATTGGTGTATCAATGTGCGGCATGTACGGGTTCAAGGATAAAAATAATGTTGGTGAATATCCTTTAACAAAAAAACAGTGTGAAGCCACGTTTAAATTAGTCGCAGAACTTTGTAAAAAATATAATATTGCAATTACAAATAAAACAGTATTAACCCATTATGAATTTGGACAATCGCATCCAAATACATCAAGTTATGGAAAAATTGATATTGTTTACATGCCGCCATATCCTGAAATCGAAAAAAATAAAGTCGGCGATTTTATCCGAAATAAGGTGAGATGGTATTTGGGAAGATTATAGATAATTTCTTCTTTTACTCCTTTTTGTTGTTATGTTAAAGCTCTTGAATATTTCAAGAGCTTTTTAATATAATTATGCTATAATTATATTAAGAAATATAACCCTATAAAAATTTATAAAACTATAAAAATCTTTTAACGGATTTTTATAGTTTTTTTATTTTACTACGGTAAAACTACGGTAAAAATAAAAATAAAATATTTTTATTAAAAATACTAATCAGCATAAAACCCTTTATATAAAAGAAAAAGTTGCCATTAGAATTAGTGGCAACATTAAATAAACACGAGGATATTAAGAGAGAGAGTATAAAAAATCTTTTTTCTTTAAATTCTTCCTGCTTTC
>CALUTH010000103.1 GCA_944323635.1 Candidatus Gastranaerophilales bacterium | reverse complement strand
GGCAAAACGTGAGTTTTTGCCCGTAACGCCGTTTAACGCGAGCAATCCAAGACAAAGAAAGAAATTTGGTGCGGGGTACGGGGGTGCATAGCCCCCGATAAAATTATTGTCTTGATATTTTTCTAAAGTACTCTATTTAAATAATATATTGTTATATGAATAATTAATGTAAAATTATTCGGGCAGCAGTGAAACTTGTTTCTATTTTTATTAACAAAATTTTGTAAACTTCTGGACGGAGTTTTTTTTTGATGTATAATCTAAGTGTATTTTTTTATAATAATTTTGTGTATTAGTTTATAAACGGAGTTTGATAGTATTTATGACTATTCAAGATTGGTTTGAAAAACGGAAAGAGGCACAAATCCGTCGGCGCGAAGCTGAAAAGCATATGGAGGATGACGGACAGCCGAGTTTGTGGACAAGATGTATTCACTGCGAAAATCAGATTTTAAAAACTGATTTAGAAGAAAATATGATGGTGTGTCCGGTTTGTGAGTACCATTACCGGATAAATGCGACAAAAAGAATTAAGCTTCTTTTTGACAATGATTCATTTGTTGAACGGTTTAAGAATATCACGCCGACCGACCCGCTTGAGTTTGTGGATACGGAACCTTACAAAGACCGTCTTGAAAAAGCACACGCAAAGACCAATCTTGACGAGGCAGGTATCACAGGCACCGGAACGATAAAAGGACACCGCGTGGCGGCTGCAATAATGGATTTTGACTATATGGGCGGTTCAATGGGCAGTGTTGTCGGGGAAAAAGTTACAAGAATTATAGAAGAATCAATCAAACAAAAAATCCCTATGATTGCAATAACTTCATCGGGCGGCGCAAGAATGCAGGAAAGCGCCTTGAGTCTTATGCAGATGGCTAAAACTTCCTGTGCCGTGGGCAAACTGGATGAAGCGGGACTTTTGTATATAAACATTCTGACAGAACCGACATTCGGCGGTATTACCGCAAGTTTCGGCACTTTAGGCGATATAATTATCGCAGAACAGGGCGCGCGTATCGGGTTTGCCGGAAGAAGGGTAATTGAACAAACAATCAGACAAAGCCTTCCGGCGGATTTCCAAACGGCTGAGTATCTGTTAAAATACGGACAGGTTGATATCATATCAAAACGTTCGGAATTGCGGGATAAACTCGCTGACGTACTCAGTATGCACGGAGTGTAGCCGGTTAGGGCAGGGTAAAAAGAGTTGCCCCGATACAGGAAAAACGGTTTGGCTTAACCATTTAAAACAAAGCCGCGGGTTGTGAAAGCCCTATAAAAATAAAAACTAAATTGGAGTATAGAGAATGACAGTGTTGGAGTTTGAAAAACCGATTTTAGAAATACAAAAAAAGATAGATGAATTTAAAAAAATGAGTTTGGAGTCAGGCATGGACTTTAATGGTGAAATTGAAAATCTTGAAAAACAGGCAAACGAGATAAAAAAAGAGATGTACGAATCATTAAAGCCATCTCAAAAACTTCAAATTGCAAGACACAGCGAACGTCCTAACTTTCTGGACTACACAAATATGATGTGCGAGAGTTTTATAGAACTCCACGGTGACAGAGAAGGCTCCGATGACAGAGCGATTATCGGCGGGCTTGCAACGATTGCCGGTCGTAATGTTGTTCTTGTCGGCACACAGAAAGGCAAATCCACAAAAGAAAACCTTGAGTACAATTTTGGTATGCCGCAGCCGCAAGGATACAGAAAGGCGTTGAGACTATTTAAACACGCTGAAAAATTCAGACTGCCGATTATAACTCTTATTGATACACCGGGAGCATATCCGGGGATTACCGCAGAACAGACGGGACAAGGGATTGCGATTGCGGTAAACCTTAGAGAAATGTCTAAACTAACCGTTCCCGTTATTGCCGTTATTACCGGCGAAGGGTGCAGCGGCGGTGCGTTGGGCTTAGCGGTTGCAAACAGAGTGTTTATGCTTGAATATGCATACTATACAGTTATTTCACCGGAAGGCTGCGCATCTATCCTCTGGAGGGATGCGGCTAAGGCTGCTGATGCTGCTGATGCCCTTAAAATTACAGCCGATGACCTGCTTAAATTTGGTATAATTGATGGCAAGATTAATGAGCCGTTGGGCGGTGCGCATACTAACCCGCAGGATATGAGTGACAGGCTTAAAAATGCACTTATCGGCGCGCTGGAAGAATTGGATTCATATTCGCCGGACGAACTAAAAGCCCAAAGATACAGCAAATTCAGAGGAATGGGTGTATTTAACGAATAATGGACAATTATTTTGAACTTGTTATAGATATTAATCCCGCTATATCCGATATTGTATCTGATATTTGTTTTTCAAATTTTGACTGCGAGGGGGTAATACTTGCGGAAGAGACCTATAAGGATTTGGAAATGGTTTCGACAACCGAAGGGGAGTTGAAAGCGTTTCTTTTAGCAAATCCCGGTAAATCCGTTATTGCCCGTATTTTGACGGAAAACCGAAACCTCCTTATTGAGCGCGGGTTTAGCGATGAAGATCTCGGGAGCTGGGTTTTTACAATTGCAGAAAAAGAAAATCAGGATTGGTCAAAGAAGTGGAAGGAAAAATGGGATGTCACGCACGTAAGTGAGAGAATTACCATTGTTCCAAGCTGGATTGAGTATAAACAAAAACGACCGGATGAGGTTATAATTACTCTTGACCCCGGATGTGCATTCGGTACCGGAACGCACTCTACTACGCAGTTGTGTATGCGCGCCATAGAAAAATACGTTAAATCTGGTGATTCTGTTGCTGATATTGGTATGGGCTCGGGGATTCTCGCGATTTGTGCCAAAAAATTCGGCGCGGGGTACGTTTACGGGTGTGATAACGACGAAACCGTTATTGATGTAGCAAAAGAAAACGCTGTTAAAAATAATGTTGATGCGATTTTTGAACTTAATACGGCGGACAAACTCAAACAGGAATTTGATTTTGTCTGCGCCAATATTCTCCATAACGTTCTTGCTGAAATAATGGGGGATTTAAAAGCCTTGATGAAACAGGACGGAAAAATTGTTTTAAGCGGTATTCTCGATGAGAAGAAGGGCGTAGTCCTTGATGCGGTTAAGGCGCATTCGTTAAAAGTTGTGGAAGAAACGCATCTTAATCAGTGGACGGCAATAGTAGCGGAGAGGGTATAAAGATGGAAAAAGGCGGATGTACGGCAATAATAATACCTGCAAGGTACGGTTCAAGCAGACTTGAAGGGAAACCGCTTATTAAAGTACTTGATAAACCTATTATTCAGTGGGTGTGGGAAAAGGCGAAACGCTCAACAAAGGCTGATATGGTCATTGTCGCAACGGATGATGAGCGGATTTATGACGCGGTAAAAGCCTTCGGCGGGGATGTAGAAATGACCTCAACGGAACATAAGAGCGGGTCAGACAGGATTGCGGAAGTTGCTTCACGCCATCCTGAGATTGATATTGTCGTAAACTTGCAGGGGGATGAGCCGTTAATCAGCCTTGATGATATAAATGCTGTGATTGACGGGGTTAAAAACGATGAAACGGTTGATATTTCTACACTCGTACGGGAGATCAAGGACGAGGACGAGGCAAATAATCCTAATCTTGTAAAGTGTGTGTTTGATATAAACAATTATGCGTTGTATTTTTCCCGCTCAAAAATTCCTTTTGAGCGCAATGCAGGTATGAGTAAGATTTACGGACATCTGGGAATTTACGGGTACAGAAAAGAATCGTTGTTTAAAATGACCAAACTCCCGCAGACTAATCTGGAAAAAGCCGAAAGCCTTGAACAACTGCGTGCGCTCCAGTCAGGTATGCGAATAAAAGTTGCCGTAACGGAAAATATCCCCGTCGGAATTGATACCGTCGAGGATTTGGAACACTTTAAACAGTTGGTAGAAAGATAATAAAAAACCGGTTTGTTAAAAACCGGTTTTATTATGCAGTACTTAAAGGTTTGTTATTATTTTACAATTACGTTTGAGTTTTTCAATTGGTTCATTTCTGAAATTAATGTATTGAAACCTGCTTTGTCGATGTTGCCGTTTGTAGCGTATTTGTTAAATATCTTAGTAAGTTTAACCATATCGTAAGCATCCATATCAACTGTATCGTGGTATTTGCTGTTTTTACCGTATGCTGTATCTGATGTTGCTCTCATTGCATCAGCTTCGTAACCTGATAAGTAAGCTATAAATTCATCGAATGAGATTTTGTCATCACCGTGTGCATATTCTTCAAAGATTTTATCGGTATTCTTAGTTACTTGAGCGATACTTTCATTATTGTGGTTTAATAACCAGGAACCGAATGTTGAACCGACTTTTACACAGTTGCCGTTTTCTTTGTCTCTGCCGTCAAATGCTACTGTTGTAACTTCTGCATCTGCTGCGGACCAGTTTTGGGTAACATTTTTGTTTTTAGTTTCATCAATGTTTTTCGGTTTTGCTACTTCATCGGTACAATTTTCACTAAATTTATTGAATGTTGTACCATTTGGAAGTGTGTATTGTTTTGTTTCAGGATCATATTTGAATGCTGTTTTGTTGCCTTGTTCATCTTTGTAGATAACATATACATTACCTGCGTTATCTTTTGCTAATTGTAATCTGTTATTGTTCCATGCTTTATCAAGACCGCTTAAACCGTCTTTTGCACCGATTGATTTCCAGAAGTTTTCACGTGCTTCTTTAGCTTCTTCTGTAGATAACGGGTTTTTAGGATTACCGTTTTCGTCTAATAAATCCTCAAGATTATATTTGCCATCAGTAATACCTGCCGGATTTTTATCTTTGTTGCCGTCGTCAACGCCTTCGCCTTTGCCGGTGCCAACACCGTTACCGTCGTCGACTTTTGTTGCCGGATTGCCTTCGTTGCCGGCAACATTGTCTTTGCCGCCTATATTACCGTTGTTATTTGTATCATCGGGTTTATTGGTTTCATTAGGATCTTTTGTAGATTTAGTTCTGCCGAGGATTGAGTATTGTCCCGGGATGTACGGGGTGTATGCAGTATTTATACCTGTACCACAGCCGCAATTACATCCTGCACCTGCTGCGCCTGCACCGGTATAATTACCTGCTGCCGGAATTTGACCGCCGCCGAACCAGCCGCCGTTACCGCCGCCGAAAAGACCGCCGAGTAATCCGTTGCCGCCGAACAGACCGTTGAATATGCCCATTCCTAAGCCCATACCGATACCGCTGCCAAGCATTGACCAGAAGCCGCCGCCGAATCCGAAACCATATCCGCCGTAACATCCGCTGCTGCGTCTTGAACCGTTAAAGATGTTAATGACTTTTGTGTTTCTGATGTTTACGCTGCCGTGATGGTGTCTTGCGTCGAAGTTACAAGGTAAAACCCAGACCATAATTTTTATCCTCATTTTTGTACTGCTTATATATATAAAGTATATAAAGATTATAAAATTTCATATTTAAGATAATTTGTTACAAAACTTAACAAACATGTCCGGAGCCCTCTGGACATGGGTTTCAGCATGAAAAAAACGCCCTTAATCAGGGTGCTTTTTTTCATGTATTTATATGTATTAAGGATATACTGCAGCGGTAAAATATTGGGGCAATATATTATACCGGGGGCTATGCGCCCCCGTACTCTGCATCTGCCATATCATAGATTACATAAGTTTTTGTCGGGCTAAAGCCCGACCTACATATCTTAGAAAAATATTAAAACAATAATTTTATCGGGGGGGGTATGCACCCAATTTTTTATTAAAATCTTTTGTCCTTCCGGACGGGAACAGTAACGCCTCCGGCGGATCCTCCGGACGGGGTCTCTTTTGGCGGCAAAAGATACGTAAAACCGTCACCCTGTTGCTGCGTTCGCTCATCAATTGTATAGTTCAACATTAAGCGGGCAAACTCGACACTGTGTGTCTCAAACAATGCCCGCCCTGTAGTTGTTTCACTAACATTGATGGCTCACTTCGCAGAGGGTGATTTTTTAATCCTGCAATTGCGGGGTTGGATTAAAAGATGGGTGATCATCCCGGACAATAATATGTAAATCGGGGGCGTATAGCCCCCGATATAATCTTAATTATTATAAATATTAAAGAAATTGTTAAGTACTTCGTACCCTTTAAGCATTGTCTTATAATTTACATTTTCTTCAGCCGAGTGCATATTATACACATCTGCTGTCCCAACTAAGAACGGAATAAACTTTTCTCCGTGTTTGTTTTTGTTGTTTGCATAAATATGTGTTTCTGCTCCCGCGTGGAAGGACTCAACTGAATTTTTTACACCTGCCATTTTACTTGCTTTTGTGTGAACCTCCGGTATAAAATCGTCGTCTGATTTTTCAAATGGCAAAAGGTGAACGGAAAACTCAATTTCTGCCTCTGCAAGCCCTGCATATTTCTTATTAAAGTTTTCTATGTAATTAATCATTATATTTTTAAGTTCCTGTTCCTTTTGCAGGTCGGAGCTTCTGATTGAATAAGAAACTTTTGCAAGCGTATTAATTATGTTGGTTGATGAGCGGTCAACAATCTCTGTGATGTAGTCTTTTGAATTAACTTTGTC
>CALUTH010000102.1 GCA_944323635.1 Candidatus Gastranaerophilales bacterium | reverse complement strand
ACTATAAACCAAGCCCCAAAGGATAAGCTTTTTGTGGGCAATCAGTAAGTTCAAGAGCCGTTCTGTCAGGACAATCAAAAGCCAGAACTTTCCCTTTATCTTGCCCGCACAAATATTTTAGTGAAGTTTCAAAAGTCGCAGTAATTCCCATCATCACCCACTCATTAGGATTTGCCCCGACGGCAAGAAGTATTGCCCGTTTATTTGCCCCGCACAGGAATTTGTCTTTTGCGTGGAATCTGTCTATAACGGCTTTTAATTGCGCAGTATACGTATGATAATACAACGGCGTCACCAAAGCTAGAACATCCGCCTTTAACAGATTAGGGTATAATTCAAGCATATCGTCTTAAAAAACGCAATCATTATCCCCGCGGTTACATTTTAGGCATCCGATACAGGGATGAACCTTCTTAAAAACCGCATCAAATCTAAAAATTTCATGCCCAGCCTCAGTTGCACCCTTAATAAATTTTTCTGCAAGCAGCGCAGATGCGCCGTTTCTGTTAGGACTGCCGGTAATTACAACTATTTTCATAAAAAAATTCTCCTTACACAAAGTATAGCAAATATGCAGGTTTATTTATCTGCTCTGTAAGGGGATTGTAAACAGACACTTAGCATAATTTCATATCACATATGATGATGTCAATAAGATCAAATAAGTCTATAAATTAATACCCCATAAATTTTAGTCACCAGATATTATAGCAAGTACTTGCTGTTTCATTAGGATTATAATATAAAGTAACTTGCTTTATATAAGTTGAACCCAATTTTGCAAGAACAATTGATGTTGTCAAACATATATCATTAATCTTTTTTACAAATAAGTAAAATTTCTTTTGCTTTTTTATCAGTACTTTCCATCGCCTTGTTAAATTTACCAGCCTGAACATACCTTTTCTCTATAATACTAAAACCTTCTTGTTCTAATATTCCAGAAATTTCCTTCATTGTATACCTTTTATCACGTATTACATATTCCGCAGGAAGATAATCAGCCTTTGATGATATAAATTGTTCTTTTCTATATACTAAATTTGTCTTTGTATCTATTGCAAGGTGAGAAGGATTAAATATGTTCCCCGTTGTCATCATATCCTTGCTTGGAGAAAGGCTTATTATAACTTCTGGATGTTTCAATAAATCTGCTTTTTGGCTAGAGGGAACAATCTTTTCAGTTAATTCAAAATTCATAACAGAAACAACAAAATACCCCCCAGAACTTAATAGTTTATATGCATTTCTAATTATATCAAGATTGTCTTTTTCATCAGGGAAAGAGCCTATAACATCATACAAACACAAAATCATATCAAAATTCTTTTTTGAAACAAAATTCCTAGCATCTGAATGATAAAATCTGATATTCTTGAGACCGCTCTGCTTTCGCATACGGCGTGAGTATGCAATATTTTTTTCAGAAAAATCAATACCTACTACATTATAATTTCTTTTGGCAAGTTCAACTGAATGTCTTCCAATTCCACACCCCATATCAAGTATATTACAATTTGTAGCTATATTTGTTTTACTTAAAATATAATTGACCTCAGATTTAGAATATTGAGCCCACCTATGTTTTTTAATACGCATTCTACTATAAGCATCTTTTAGTGTTTCTTCAGAAAATTCAATTAATTCATTTGCTCGTGTTTTATATTTATTTAAATCAATATTCTGACAATTAAATGTGAATGCCAGCCACTCCTGCCCCTCACGCAGATCGCCAAGTAGCCATTTATCATTATAGTCACTCTGTGGGTCTAACTCTCTCTTTACAAAAAATTCCGTATCAACAATAGATTTACTTGAGTCTACACATATTTTATCAAGATTAATAAAATGAATATCCGCAGCAATTTTTTTTATCTGTTTTAAGTGCTTTTGTATAATTTTAGGATTACACCTTCTGAAAGTAGTACTCTCTAATGTTTTAATAGTAATTATATTAGGTGTCACCAACCCCCAAGCATAATCATTAGAAAATCCCCAAATTGACTGCATCAATTTTTTAGCAATATGTTGCCCTCTTTCCTTCTTTTTTACAACTAGCTGAACAATCCATGTAATACATTTCTGATTATCTATTTTTTTTCTAAGATATAAAGCTTGCCCAACAAGTACAGAATTTTTGTAAGCTAATACAATATAATAATTCTTTTTAAAATAATTTTTTCTATAGTACTCTGGTAACATTTTTATCTGTTCACCAGCTTTTTTAGAAGCCTCACTATACTCCCCATAATTTTCACTATACAGTTTGGAACAAGCCCGAAGTTCTTTTTCTGTTAAATCCTGTACCCGCTTATTTTTGTAATAAAATTTATATTTTTTATCCATTTTTGAAAATAAAATTAAAATAATAATGTCTTAAGATATAAAATAAACAACAAAAAATAGACCAGGTGGGATTCGAACCCACGACCAAAAGATTAAGAGTCTTCTGCGCTACCACTGCGCCACTGGTCTATATTTAATTGTGAAAAATTTTTCGACGGGTTACCGTCTCGCAGCAATCCAACCTCAAAGGACTGTCCACCCACATTGGTTATCATAACGCATAAATAATTTTGTGCAAGTGGTTGGTGCAAATAACTTAATCGCTTTTACTATTTCTTTCAAACCTCAATTCATCAGATTTCATCCAATCCTTGCGGGCTTTTCCGGTTCTCAGCATCGTGTTATGAATTTCCGCCCTTTTTTCATACGCTGAATAGTTTTTAGGATTCAATTCTATTGCTTTATCGTAATCCTTCATTGCATCACGGTATTTGCGCATATAAGCCTTGGCATACCCCCTTCGCAAATACAAATCAGAATTATCCGGATAGATTTCAATAGCTTTATCATACTGTAAAACCGCAGCAGAGTAATTCTGGTTAAGAATATAAATAAGTGCTCGCGTAAGAAAGATTTTCAAATCGTTTTTACCCTTGGTTTCAGCAATTGCAAGATACTCGTTTGCGCTTGGAATATCACGATTAAAAACAGACACATAAGCAAGCTCTGAATACAATTCAGGATAATCGGGATTAATTTTCTCTACCATTTTAAAATCCGCAATTGCACCGGGGTAATCTTTAAATGCATCATACCTCAACACTCCGCGGGTAAATAAATACAAATAGTTTTCAGGCTCTTCCGCTATTGCTTTATTCAAAGATTTTAGTGCAGGGACATATTTTTCCGCTTTATAGTTCTCTACCGCAGAATTATAAAATTCCACGGATTTGCTCAACTCCGTGGCTACCTCCGCCATCACCGGAAGAATAAAACAAAATGCAAAAAATAATACAAAAACTAATTTTTTCATATCTGCTATCCTAAAAAAATATTAACATTCATAAACCCGATAAACAATAGAATAATAACAATTATGAAGTTTTATATGCACCTAAACCTTAAAGATACAAAACAGTCAAAGAGTTTCGCAGGCTACTTCAGCAACACATCGTCCATAATTTTCACTCCAGTTTTCATCGGATTAAATTTCCCCCCTAAATTTCCCCCCTAAATTTACCCCCTAATTTACCCCTGCCCCCCTTTACCAGTATAATTTTTAGAGTATGATATAAGTATGAGTGAAGCTACCGGTAACAAAAAGAAAATAGACATATCACAATATAAAGAACTGATTGAAACAATAAGTAAAGTAGAGTTTAAAAAATTCTCTTCTCTGGGTTTAATCGAGTTCAGCGAAGTAGTAAACGTAGGGAACTACACAGTTTATTACTTATTTAAAAATGCACGCTCTAATACATACTTTAACAATGCCTACCTTTCAAACGCCATAAAATGGGCTATAAGGAATGAAGTTCGCAGACGCTACAAGTGGTACCTGCTAAGAAGTCAAGAAAACGCAATACCACACTACACACCCATTCTTTCTATTGATGATGTAGATGATAACGACAATCCAATAGTATTAAAAGATACTTCTGCGACTCCGGAAGCACACGCGCAAATGGCAGAAATCCGCAGATGTATTGAAACGGCAATCAACGAATTACCGGAAAAAGAACGGGAAATTATCAAAGCGAAATTCTTTTATAATAAAAAACTAAAAGATATTTCCGTTGAGTTTAATTTATCGCAATCAAGAATTTCAAGAATTATTCAATACGCATTGGAAAAAATAAAGAAAGACTTAATAAAACAGGAGTGTGAATGAAAACTATTTTCGAAAAGAGCAGCGGAGTTGACGGGATATTGTTAGAAACAGAAGTTAAAACATGCAATTGCATATCTTCCAAGTTTTTAAGGCAAGGAAACATCGGTTTGCCTCAGCTTAGTGAACTTGATGTTATGAGACACTACAAAGAACTGTCTGACAGAAATTTTTGTATAGAAAAGGGGTTCTATCCGTTAGGCTCCTGTACAATGAAATATAACCCCAAGGTTAACGAACTACTTGCATCACTGGAAGGGTTCACAAACCTCCATCCGCTCTCAAGCGACGAAGATTCTCAAGGCGCGCTGGAACTCATGTACCGACTGCAGCAAGCTCTTAAATTAATAACAGGGATGCAGGCTGTAAGTTTGCAGCCATGCGCTGGTGCTCACGGAGAATTGAGCGGAATGATGGTTATAAAAAAATACTTTGAAGTAAAAGGTGAAAAGAGAACAAAAGTACTTGTACCGGATTCCGAACACGGAACAAATCCTGCAAGCGCAAAAATGTGCGGGTTTGAGATTGTACAAATTAAATCCAATGAACGCGGACAGGTTGATATTGCAGACCTAAAAGCGCACCTTGATAAAGATGTAGCTGCAATTATGATGACAAACCCTAATACTTTAGGGCTGTTTGAAGAAAAAGTGTTAGAAATATCAAAAATAATGCACGATAACGGCTCCCTGCTTTATTATGACGGGGCAAACTTTAATGCGGTAATGGGTTATACAAACCCGTATATAATGGGGTTTGATGTCGTTCACTTAAATCTGCATAAAACTTTTGCAACCCCTCACGGCGGCGGAGGTCCCGGGGCAGGTCCGATTTGTGTAACAGAAGCTTTAAAAGAATATTTACCGTCACCGGTTATTGATTTTGACGGTAAAAAATATTACAGAAACTACAACCTGAAACATTCTATAGGCAAGGTAAAAGCCTTCTTCGGCAACTTCGGGGTTCTGGTCAAAGCGTACGCTTATATTCTTATGATGGGCGATAACCTGAAAAAAGCAAGCGGGGACGCCGTTCTTAATGCTAATTACATAAAGGAAAAATTAAAAGGTAAATACCTTCTTCCTTATGATGAACCCTGCATGCACGAATTTGTCTTAAGCGGAGACCGGCAAAAAGAACAGGGCGCAAACACCATAGGAGTTGCTAAAAGGTTAATGGACTATGACATCCACCCGCCGACCGTATACTTCCCGCTGATTGTACATGAAGCAATAATGGTTGAGCCGACAGAAACAGAATCAAAAGCAGTATTGGACAACTTTATAGAAGTAATGTTAAAAATTGCGGATGAAATAAAAGAAAATCCGGAATTTGTAATGGCATCACCACACACAACTCCGGTCAAACGTGTTGATGAAACTCTCGCAGCGCGCCATCCCGATTTACAGTTCAAAGAGGGATAAACATATCCGGGAGGGGCTTATCCCCGAAAATAAAATTAACAAACAACAAATAAAACGCAATTGCGTTAGAACAGGAAGCAAATCAATGAAAGAACAAGAAAAGAAAATTAAAGTAGCATTTCCGCACATGGGTTCAATATCAATCGCATGGGCGGCAGCACTCCGCAAAGTGGGCGTAGAACCGTACATTCCGCCCTATACAAATAAAAAAACGCTGTCACTTGGTACTAAAAACTCGCCCGAGGCTATTTGTCTGCCTTATAAACTTATCTTGGGCAACTTCATTGAAGCAATCGAGGGCGGAGCCGACTACGTTGCTATGATTACGTCTCCCGGGATTTGCAGACTGGGAGAATACGGTCAGAATATTCACAAAACATTGCAAGATATGGGATACCATGCTAATTACATTGAACTTTCTTTATATGACGGAATAAAAGGCATTTACAACTTTTTAAAAGAACTTACACAAAAAAATGACCCGATTTTGTTTATGCGGGCTATCAACATAGGTATAAGAAAAGTTTTTGTAGTCGATGATTTAGACTCGGCACTTTCTTACTACCGTGCAAGAGAAATCACCCCGGGGACTGCTGAAAAGAATTACAAAAAAGCGTTAAAACTTATTGATAAAGTTAACAGTACCCACGAATTGAAAAAGGCTTACCACAAAGCGCTTGCTGAAATAGAAAAAACACCGATTGACCCGAAACGTGAAGTATTAAATGTTGATATTACGGGTGAAATTTACCTTGTAAACGATGATTTTTCTAACCAGAATATCGAACGGGAACTTGGCAGAATGGGAGTTCAAACAAGGCGCAGCCTTACAGTAAGCAGCTTTTTGAAGGATGCGATTATTCCTAAGGCTTTCAGAAAAGGAGAAACCCACCTGCAAAGGGCAGAACGTCTTGCTAAGCCATACTTAATGAGAGATATAGGCGGCGACGCGCTTGAATGTGTTTCTGATGTTGCTTACGCAAACGAGCAGCACAAAGACGGTATCATCCACATAAGTCCGTTTACCTGCATGCCGGAAATCATGTCACAAAACTTCTTCCCTGCAATGCGTAAAGATTGCGAAG
>CALUTH010000101.1 GCA_944323635.1 Candidatus Gastranaerophilales bacterium | reverse complement strand
TGATAGCAGAAAGTAATGAACACACGTTTTTTTTTTTTTTTAATCTGAACCAGCTAAGATAAGGAAGTGTGTGTTATGGGTGTAGTATCGACGATTTTCAGAACGCAAATGCTGTTAGCAAGACAGCACGATTTAGAAGCGTTCATCTCGGATCTTGCAGAAGCCAAAATGGAACTTGCAAGTTCTGTCACGGATTACATTGATGCCGGTCAGGACTTAGACGACAACAGTCCGGTTGTAAAACGGTTGAGAGCGCGGCGTGAAAAACTGGAATTGATGGAAAAAAAGATTGATATGCGTATGCAGGAATATCAAAACAAACTTGATATGGTTAAAACAGAACTTCAATCCCTGAACGGCGCTGCAAGCAATCAAATTCAAAGCAGCTTCAGCTACAGGTTATAATTTTTAGATTAACCTTAACGGGCTTGTTTTTATCCTAAAAATATGAAATTATGTTCTTATGGTTGAGAACATTATTGAAGTACGCAATATTTCGGTCAATTATACTCCGGCGGGGAAATCCTCCGGAGAGACTGTTCGTGCCGTTAAAGGGGTCAGCTTAGAAATAAGGAAGGGAGAAGTTTTTGCAATCGCGGGAGAATCCGGCTGCGGCAAATCAACCCTTGCCAAAAGTATTATAAGACTCCTTAAGCCCGCCTCGGGGCAAATTTTATTTAAGGGCAGGGACATAAATAAATTATCACGAGGAGAAAAAAAAGAGTTTACCGGATCCGTACAGATGGTGTTTCAAAACCCGTATCACAGTCTTAATCCCAAGATGAAAATTTATGATATTTTAAAAGAGCCGCTTGATATAAATACAAGAATGAGCAGTTCCGAAAAACGGAAAAGGGTTGAAAATGTTATCACAGACGTCGGATTAAGTATAAATTCACTTGATAATTACCCCCACGAATTTTCAGGCGGACAGCGACAGCGAATTGCAATTGCAAGAGCACTCGTATCAGAGCCGGAAGTTGTTATTGCCGATGAGCCCGTCAGTGCACTTGATGCAAGTATTCAGGCACAGATACTTAACCTTTTAAATACACTTAAAGCCAAATACAATCTTACTATTATATTTATATCCCACGACCTGCGTGTAATAAGGTATTTATCCGACAGAATAGGGATAATGTACCTTGGAGAACTTGAAGAACTGGGAACCGTCGACGATATTTTTGACGACCCGAAACACCCATATACAAGAACACTGCTTGATTCCATACCGTATATCGGCAAAGAAAAGCCTGAACTTACAGACAAAGAACCGGAAAATGACAGCAATGAAGGATGTTCGTTCTGCCCGCGCTGTACACGGTGTACTTTAGAAAAATGCAGCGAAAACCCGAAATTGAAACAAATATCAAAAACCCACAGCGTGCGCTGTGCGCTGTATAACTAATCATTGACCGCACCGAGCGTAAAATGGTATTATTAGTTTATGAGTATAAAGGATTTTTTATTTCCAATTGTTAAACGTCCAAGTTTTAACCTGCTTGCGTTTCAGGGATTAACTTTTATCTCTCTGCTGCTTGCAAGTCTAATGGTAGTTTTGGAGAATACTATAATTTTCCGATATGAACTTTGGGCCGTTATAGAATATTGCATTTTATATATCTTATTATTGGGCATACCAGTACTCCTTTATACATTAATCGTTTTTGTTATAAAAGCATTGCTGAATAGGTTAACAACGCTTATATACAATAAATATTTAACGATAGGAAATTTCATTATATTCTTAATATTACTCAACATTGCTGTATTTCGGGAATATTATGGTCTGCCGGCAGAAACATTGGCTTCAGGTGTGCTTTTTATGGTTGCAATTATTTCAATAATTGCAGTTTATTCAATAATCGGATTTTCGATTATCCCGTTAATAATAACCCTCATTACAGAACAAATCCGCGGAACGAGAATAGAAAACCTGCCGTATCTTGATAGCAAACTAAAACTCACCAGCGTAGTTTTTTGCGCCGCATTTCCGATAATATTTTGGAGTTTTATCGCAATCAAACTCATTTACTTTTAAACCATAAAAGTCTGATTATTGTTCAAACTGTTTTAAAATGGTATTATTTGATTATGAATATTAATGAAATTGTACTTTCAATTGTCAAACGTCCGAGTTTTAACCTGCTTGCGTTTCAAGCGTTTACTTTCGCCGTTATGACAATCGCCGGCGCAATCGGTGCTTTTCAATTTGCACCATTCTTCGGACAAAAAGGTGTAAGTATGTATTATTTTTATGCATTGCATTTTGCCACTATTGGTACTCTGATTTACACACTTGCTATTTTTATAACAGGATTTGCTATGAAAAAAATTGATAAAATTTTATTTAGCAAACCGCTAACAATCTTAAACTGTTTTCTATATTACATAATTTTTAGTACTTTTATCTCAATCGCACATATTCCTCCTAGCACCGTTTCAGAACGCGGAACATTTTGGCTCACGCTTGTTTTCGTCTTGGGATGTATAATCCTTAGTATTGTTCTTTGTAGTATTATTCCTTTTGTTATTACATTGATTATTGAGCAAATCCGGAAAATAAGAATCAACCCCCCACAATATTGCAAAACTCCCATTCGTTTTTGGGCGGTTGTTATCCCCTCCACTGTATATATTTGCATTATTATTTACATTTTTTTCGAGTTGTTCACTTAAATTTGTACAAATAAAACTCTCTTCATTTTTTGTTGTTTAATCTGTTTTAAAATGATATTATCTGATTATGAATATTAATAAAATTGTACTATCAATTGTTAAACGTCCGAGTTTTAACCTGCTTGCGTTTCAAGCGTTTACTTTCGCCGTTATGACAATCGCCGGCGCAATCGGTGCTTTTCAATTTGCACCATTTTTCGGGTGGGCAAAAGTATACTGGTATTATGTTTATGAATTATTCCTAGTTGCAATAATGATATCCGCCTATACAATATTTCTCTTTATCATTGCAAACACTCTGAACAAAGCGTATATCATTTTTAACAAAAAATTGATTATTGCCAATACTGTTATATTCTACATTTTATTTGGAATATTAACATTATTACTTGAATTACAAAATTCTTCCGAAACAATAAATTTAGCTGTAGGAATTTTCGGCTACTTTATTATTTTAACACTTGAGATTTTTATATGTACTATTATCCCTTACATTATTATGTTTTTTATCGAACAAATGAATAATATAAGACTTGCCCCCCCGCCATATTGCAGAACTCCCATTCGTTTTTGGGCGGTTGTCCTTCCAACAATTTTATATATCGGTCTTGCCATTTACACTTGTATAGAAATGTGTACTTAAAAAAAGACTGCATTTCAATAATGCAGTCAACAGTCATAAAATATCATAAATACAGAAAAGTCTATTTTTTAAATCCATTACATTAAAATATAAAGAGCCAGATTAAGTTCCTCTTGACTCATGTCTGATAATTTTTTGGAACTTGATATTATATCAACATTAGGATACCGTCTCCAGTACTCACGGACACGTGTACCATCATCTCGTTTGTATGCGTTTACATGCACCATGACATCACGCGGAGGAAGATTAATATCTTCACTATCTTTAATAATTCTAGATGCTTGACCTTCATAATATTCGCCTTTATACGGGTCTATAAAAAATTTATCTTGACGAAATATCGGTTCCTGATTTTTTAAATAATGTGAAAAGAATGGGTCTAAATCAGACAATTCCATTTTTCTGTCTCTGGCTTGCAATTTAAAACACTCTCCAACCTGATTTTTTCCGTTTATCTCAGCTATAGGGTCATACGGATTACAATAATTTACAATATTTTCATCATGAATATCTATTCCTGTTTTTTGTAAAATATTCCGTGTTCCATAAGGATTAAACGTACAGGCTTTAACTTTCCGCCACGCCCCGACAATCTGTGCAAGACTGCCGCCGAGTGAGTGTCCGGTTAATAAAATTTCTGTCTGCGGGTATTTCTTTTTAATCGCATCATAAAACATTAATGCATTATACGCCTGTCCCGGAAGTTTTTGCCTAAACGCCATAACAATATCATTTTTTGTATCAGGTGCATTTTTAAGACTAAGCTTTTTTATGGCAATTCCAAAATCATCCGTTCCTCTAAAGGCAATAATTATTTCATCACCATGCCGGAGGGCAACCGCCGCAAAGCCGGTTTTATCATCGGGGTCGCTCACCCCGATAACTTCACAGCCCCGAGGGATTGGTCTTTCTTCCGGATTGTACGAAAATTCAGAACACTTCATCATTAAATTGTGTTTATCTATATCATTTTTAAAATTTGTCATTTTTCCTCCTTTCTTATTGTTTTATCTATGACAAAATGATATTATCTGATTATGAATATTAATAAAATTGTACTGTCAATTGCCAAACGTCCAAGTTTTAACCTGCTTGCGTTTCAGGGTATGTTTTTTATATTTTTTCTCCTTACAGGAGAATTAGTCGTTCAGGAACTCGGAATTTTCGGTAAGTGGGATTACGCTGCAATAAGAGTATTTCAAATTATCTATACCCTTTTATTTGGCATCCCAACCGTTTTATATACACTGATAATTTTTATTATTGATTTGTTGTGCAAAAAACATTTTTGCCTGTTATGGAATAAATACACGGTTTTATTTCATTTTTTAGTTATATATATTCTTTTCAGTGTACTTATGCTGCCGGAATCCTACGACTTCAGCGGTGCTCCGGGGATGGCTATTGTTTTCCTGTTTTTTGGGGCTATTATTTCCATTATATCTTTTTCAATAATCCCGCTGATAATAACCTTTATTACAGAGCAAATCCGCGGAACGCGAATCGAAAACCTGCCGTATCTTGATAGCAAACTAAAACTCACCAGCGTAGTTTTTTGCGCCATATTTCCTGTTGTATTCTGGAGTTTTCTTGCACTCTATACCCTAATCAACTCATAACATTTTCTGTTTTAATTATTATTAAATTTAAGATTTATATTTTTTCCTTTTCTACAGTCTCTTAACGAAACAGCAACAAGCCTCGTTTTGTTTGAGCAGCGCGAGTTAACGAGGCTCTTGTTGAGTTTAGAGACTGTATTTGGGAGCGTAGTTTTTCTTTCTTTGTCCAAGTTTCTTTCTTTTTTCATCGCAATAAAAAAGAAAGAAATTTGGTGCGGGGTATGGGGGCGCATAGCCCCCGAAAAAATTACTATTTTGTTATTTTCATTTAAAATAATTATATCCATATTTCTACTGTGGTATAATTAACTTATAAAAAGAAAGGGAGAATACAATGAAAAAATCAGTAAAAGATTTAGGCGACATTCAAGGTAAAACAGCACTCGTAAGAGTTGATGTAAATGTACCTTTAGATGCAGACAAAAACGTAACAGACGATACCAGAATACAGGCAATCGTTCCTACCGTAAAATACCTTAAAGACAAGGGCGCAAAAATTGTTCTTATGGCACACCTCGGCAGACCGAAAGGCGAAAAGAATATGGAATTTACCTTAGCACCGGTTGCAAAGTATATGTCAAAAGTTTTTGGCGAAGAAATCATGTTTATTCCGTCAGTTGAAGAAGCACCGGAATACGTTTCAAAGCTCAAAGACGGTCAAATCGCTCTTCTTGAAAACATCAGATTTTACAAGGCAGAAGAAGCAAAAGACGATGACATGACTTTTGCAGAACAACTTTCAAAACTCGGTGATTTCTATGTAAACGACGCTTTCGGCGCAGCACACAGAAACCACACTTCAACAGCAAAACTCGCTAAAATTCTTAAACCGGCAGTTTCAGGCTTGTTGATGGAAAAAGAAATCAGATGCCTGTCACAAGCGCTTGATAATCCTGAAAGACCTTTCACTGCAGTAGTCGGCGGTGCAAAAGTTTCTTCCAAAATCGGCGTTCTTGAAAACCTGCTTGATAAAGTTGACAACATGATTATCGGCGGCGGCATGGCTTACACTTTTGTTAAAGCAAACGGCGGCAAAATCGGCAACTCTATTTGCGAAGACGATCAGCTTGACGTAGCAAAGGCTATTGAAAAGAAAGCTGCAGACAAAGGCGTTAAACTTGTTATGGCAACAGATGTTCTTGTAACAGACGATTTTTCAGGCAACGGCACAAACAAATTCGTTAAGATTAACGAAATTCCTGACGGATTTGAAGGTGTTGACGCAGGTCCTGAATCAAGAAAAGCATTTGCTGATGTTATCAAATCATCAAAGACTATTCTTATGAACGGGCCTGTAGGCGCATTTGAAAATCCTGCATTTGCAGAAGGCACCAAAGCTGTTCTTGCGGCGATTGTTGAAGCAACAAAGAACGGTGCAACTTCTGTAATCGGCGGCGGCGATTCTGTTTCTGCAGCTAAAAAATTCTGCAAAGCAGAAGATTTCACCCACGTATCAACAGGCGGCGGCGCATCACTCGAATTTATCGAAGGTAAAGTTCTTCCGGGTGTTGCAGCACTTGATGATAAATAAGGTTAATCAAAACCGATTAGTTAAAAATCCTCCGGCAAAACCGGAGGATTTTTTTTGTAAAAAATTTTACCATTTATTAATGTGTTGCATTATTCTGCTATTAAATATATAATATTTTGTATTAATTCTATTTTAGAATATAACCTTTATCTGCCAGTTCTTTTCGGGAAGAAACACAGGTTAAGAGTAACGCTCTAATTCCTAAACAGGCGAGAATAAATCTCCCCTCGCCCTGCGGAACCGAAGTAAAGCTCCTCTCACTATGGTATCGCAACCGAAGGGGAGAGAATACTAGACGGAGCTAGTCTCTCACAAGAAAGCATTTCTCTCTCAGGCAAAAGCAAGAATAAAGAGTGTGAATGGGTAACCAGACACCATTAATACAAAAGAAAGCGAAAAACGGCACAGCACAGCCCAGCACAGCACAGCACACCACAGCACAGCACAGCACATCGCGACTGTCGCTTTTTTCGTCTCGCGTGTCAATACAT
>CALUTH010000100.1 GCA_944323635.1 Candidatus Gastranaerophilales bacterium | reverse complement strand
ACTCCTGAACCTGATCCTGAACCGGTACCACCGCCTAAAAAAGACGATGACAAACCTGTAGTTTGCAGCCCAGGACAGATAAAGATAGGCAACAGTTGTTTTACTCTGCCAAAACCGAAACCTGATCCGAAACCAGATCCGAAACCTGATGTACCTGATGTGCCTGATGTGCCTGATGTACCTGATGTACCTGATGTACCTGATGTACCTGATGTGCCTGATGTGCCTGATGTACCTGATGTACCGGACGTGCCTGATGAACCGGAAGAACCGGTTGTACCTGATGTACCTGATGTACCGGATGTGCCTGATGTACCTGATGTACCGGATATAGATGACGGCAACGAAGGTGGCGGCGGTGACGAAGGCGGCGGCAATGAAGGCGGCGGTGACGAAGGCGGCGACGAAGGCGGCGGCAATGAAGGCGGCGGCGACGAAGGCGGCGGTGACGAAGGCGGCGACGAAGGCGGCGGCAATGAAGGCGGCGGCGACGAAGGCGGCGGTGATGAACCGAAAAAACTAGATCGCGTCGAAGGTGAAACACTGCCAAATAAAGGTTCAGGAAATGGCGTTAGCGGCAATATAGGGACAGTAAATGGTCAAAACATATTTCTTGAATCAACCGGCGTAGGAGGCAAGCCAGAATATGGCGGAAATTCTGCAATGGACAATAAAAATCCTAACAAAAATACCGGAATTTACAACTTTGGAACCCCAACAGATGCTAAAAACAGCAATACAGTTATACAACCATGGTAACAACTACTCGTTTAAAATACCCCTGAAGTTCTTCGGGGGTATTTTTTATACGCCTATGAATTTTCTTGTATTTTCCTGTCCAATAAATTGTAAGAATTTCTTAATACACCATAATGTAACAAAACTGCAGGCAAAAACAAACAAATAACGTGTTATGACAATAAATGAAGCATGATGAAAAGGTAAATTCACAACAACAGGCGGTATCTGTGTCAAATCATTAAATAGAAACACAAAATACCAGTGGACAAAAAACAAACCAAAGCTGTATTTTGCGCACACATCCATGAATTTGTTAATTTTGGGATGTTCATCAAAGAAACTGTTATAATGTTTCAACATAACAAGTGCCCACACTGTAAATACAGTTTTAGAAACAGACCCGTTTGAAATACCATAATAATGCGCAAGTACTATGTCTATCACCGATACAAGTATTGTTCCCCAGAGCAGCCAGTGTCTGTAATTATACATTTTATCAACCTTATCAATATTTGCAGCAAGGTACATACCGCCTACATAGCTGGAAAAGAAATGTACAAAACCGTGGAGGACATACATTAAATATGCTCCATACTTGCCCCAGAAATCCATATCAGCTACCATATACGGTTCAATATCCTGTCTCGGGAAAATTACAGTTATGAGTAAAGCAAACGGTAATATTTTATATAAATACCCTCTTTTTTCCGCATTCAATAGCCACGCAGAAAGAATAAAAAATATTACAATCATAGGAATAAACCAGGCCGGAACGTTATGAACACGTCCTGTTGTTAAAAACACACCTATTTGTGCAAGTTTGTTATAATCAGCAAAAGGGTTTCCATAAATTGTTGGCAGCATAAAGCATAAAATTATACCAGGAACAGCCGTTATTATGTATGGAAGTATAACATTCGTCCATTTTTTTGAAAGATAATTTTTGTACTCAAATTTGTATGCAAGATATTCAAATAAAAAACCTGCAATAAATACAAAGAGGACTGTACCTCCTGCCCATATCTCTTTAGAAATACAATTGAGCCAGCTTCCTGCCTCGCCCATTTGCATCGTGTGCCCTGCTAATATCAATAAAATAGCAAGCCCTCTAAATACATTAATATAGTTTAAAATAGGCTTTTTAACCCTTTTCACTTCTTCCATGGTCCATCCTCCATAATTAGATGATACCATGAAAACAAATTTAAATTCTAATACGTTTATTTACCGGCGCAAAGCCTGAACAGTCCATGCCGTAGGCATTTGACAATCTTTGCAATTCTTCATCCGTAATATTATAAAGCTGGTTACCGGACAGATAGTCTGCTCTGTACTTGAGTAAATCCGAATAAGTTACACCTGAAATATCAATCATTTTTAGTCCCCTCTCTTAATTAATCCCATAATTCTTTCCCCTTTAAAAGGGGCATCCGCTCTTCTCAATCCACTCTCTTTTCTTTTATTCTCTCCCTCTTTTATCCTCTGCCTCTTACTCAAGCAATGCTTCCAAAATTGCTGCATTTTTACTTGAAACAGCAGTTTCCCTTACTCTGCTTTTTCTAATATAACTTCTCAATGCTTCTCTGATTAGTTCTGAACGTGTTCTGTTTTCACCTTCTGCAACCTGATCAATTTTTCCTAAAAATTCTTCCGGCATGGAAATCAAAACTTTAGCCATTTCTATTCTCCTTTAATAATCTGATTTATCACTTACATATATATAAAGTAAATATTTCAGAAAAAATTGCCTTTTTTATTACAAATATTAAGAAATATTAAATAAAAAACATAGATTTGTAATATATCTTATAAATACCGGTAATATAATTGTTGAAAACAATAAAAAACCGGTTTAAAACCGGTTTTAAATATAATTTATTGTTTTTCTAATTTTATTCTTCTTTTAAGCCTTCATAACCTGAAGCGTACAGTTTTTTAAACCATTCCCGCGTATTTTCATCATCTCCTGTTATACCCATTTGGGCGGCAAGCCACTCATCTGAAGTTATATCATCAGAAGTGCCTTCACCTTTTGCATCCAGGATTTTAGACATTGCCCAGAGATATGCTGCGGCTTCTGATTTATCTATTTTACCGTTGTCATTTTTATCTAAGAATGTGATTCTTTGCTGTGCAAGTTCTGACGCCTGTGTTTTTTCTTCATCAGTCAATTCACGTCCCTGTTCTTTTGCTTCCATTGCTACAAGTTCTTCAACACTGATTGAACCGTCGCCTGCCGCATCATCATATTGTTCCACATACTGTGCCCCAAAATCCAAATATGCTTCTTTAAATTTTGCAGGGTCTGTATCTATGGTTTCAAGGGCTTCTGTAATTTCTGCATTTGTATATTTTGCATCAGATGTTTCCACTTCATTTGCAAGATCTTCTGCAAACTGCGCTTCTGCTGCCGCGTATTTTAAAGCTTTTGCATAATTAACAACTCTTTCGGTTATTACAGCTTCATCTACTTCCTGATTTTGAAGTTTTGCATAACCGACCATTGCTTCATATTTATCAATAATATCTGCTAAATCCGTATCAGAAACCTGTACACCCGCTGCTTGAAGGTAGCCTTTTACAACATCTTCCGATTTTGGTTCTGCTGCCTTTTCTTCAACCTGTGCTGTTTCTTCTTCTGCAGCTTTTACTTCTTCTGCGGCGGGTGCAGCCGCAATACCCATTTTTTGTTTTGCAATCTGGACAATTTGAGCCCACGCATTTTGGGTAACCTGATAAGTCCCTTGCTGAACAATGTAATTTTTATTATTGTTTACATCAGAATCATTACCTGTATATTGCTTTTCTGCAACGGCTTTATCCTGTTTAACAATATTAAATACGGAATTCCATTCACTTGCGCCGAGTTTTACGTCAACATTCAGTTCTTTATCGAGTTGACGGTCAATCGCTTGTGAAATACCGTCTCCGCGTTCAATTGTTAATATTACATTGTTATTATTTATACCGCTCATACATATATAAAGCATTTATGCAGCATATGAATTTTACACTTCTCTATTTTTGTTACAAAACTTAATATTTTACTTAACACGGCTGCTATTACTTGAATACAGCCGTTGCCCTGTCTAAAATTCCAAGACAATATGATATGGTTATACCGTAATTTGTAATAGGAACACCGGCAGACTTCGCAAGCATTATCCTTGATAATACTTCGCGTTTATTTGTCATACACGCCCCGCAGTGAATAATCAGTTTATACCCGTCCAAATCAGGAAAATCGTGTCCCGAGTAGTGTTCAAATTTCGGTTCAACACCTGTTTTCATCCTTACGAGTTTTGGAATTTTAACCTGCGCAATATCATCATCTATCCTGTGATGTGTGCAGCTTTCCGCAATTAGAATTCTGTCGCCGTTTTGTATATTATTAAGAGTCTTTACTCCGTCAATAAAGGTTTTAAGGTCGCCCTTTAATCTTGCAAGGAGGATAGAAAATGATGTCAAATAAATATCCTCCGGCACTATTGCATCAACTTCCTTAAACGCCTGCGAATCCGTTACAACAAGTTTGGGTTTATTTTTTAAAAGGTTAAGAGTTTTTTCTAACTGCGGAACCTGAGTAACGCAAGCAATACAATTATTATCAAGGGCATCCCTTATCGCCTGAACCTCGGGCAGGATAAGTCTCCCGCGCGGAGCCTCCTTGTCTATCGGTGTTACCAGAACTACAGTATCATCAGGATTAATCAAATCGCCCATCATCGATAAATCGTTTACAAACTCCTCAGGCAGAATCTTTAACAGTGCATCGACAAATTTGTCCGTTAATCTGTCATCTTTTATTGAAGAAATTTGCATTATATTATGAGTGTACTCTTTAATTTCCCGCAATTTACCGGAAGAAATCGGCTGCACATCAGATTTGTTAACAACAATCAGGTACGGGATTTTGAGAGAATTCAATTTTTTTACCAGTTCTTTTTCACACTCTCCAAATCCATTATAATCGCATACAATTACCCCCACATCAGTACGGTTAATCGCTTTCAGAGTCTTTTCAATACGTTTTTCGCCAAGTTCCGTTATATCTTCAAGCCCTGCTGTATCAAGAAACGTAACCGCACCCACAGGGAAAAGTTCCGCAGATTTTTCAACCACATCGGTGGTTGTTCCCGCGACTTCCGAAGTTATCGATATTTCCTGATTAAGAATACGATTCATCAATGTAGACTTTCCCGTATTAGTCTTTCCGTACATCCCGATATGAAGTCTGTTTGATTTTAATTCTTTCATAATTTCTTCCTTCTTTTAATTTTGTTAATTTTCCCAGCCCTTGCGCCAACCATTCACTATTTTCTTTTAGCTTGCCGATTATTACCCCTTTATTTACCCCCCTTTATTTACCCCCCTTCATTTACTTACCCCTTCCCCCCTATTCTTTAATTGCACCTGCCGCAATATCATTAATCAAATACTTTTTACCGAACAAGAATATCAGTATTGCAGGGATAGTACAAATCGTGCAGCAAACCATCATCTCTCCCCAGAGAGTTAATTCTCTTAAACTGCCTTTAAAAATAGCCAACCCGAGAGCCAGTGTGCGCATATCCTCGGTGTTTGTCACAATAAGCGGCCACATAAAGCTATTCCATGCCGATACAAAAGTAAATATACCGAGTGTTGCGACAGCCGGCGCCGCAAGGGGGAGAACAACGGTAAAAAAGGTTCTAAAAGCACCGGCGCCGTCAATCCTTGCAGCCTCCTCCATTTCGGCAGGAAAATCAAGGAAAAACTGCCGCATCATAAATACGCCAAATCCACCGAACAAACCGGGCAAGATTAAGGCAGGATACGTATTAACCAGTCCAAGGGTACTCATAACCCAGAACAACGGTACAATATTAACCTGCGGCGGCACCATCATACTCAATAAAAATACGTAAAACAGAAAATCCCGTCCTTTAAATTCCATCCTTGCAAATACAAAACCTGCCATTGCTGAAAATATAACCTGACCGACCGCTGTCAGCCCCGCAACAATAAAACTGTTAAGGAAATAACGAGCGACCGGAATTTTATCAAAAACACTGAGCCAGTTACCAAGTGTCGGAGTAAAATCAAAACGACCGATTGAAACCTGACCTTCCGGAGTAAAAGAAAGAATAAGCATTAAAAAAAACGGCAACAACATACTTAAAGATATAAGCAATATAGTGGTGTATAAAACAACTTTTCTCACGTAACAACTCCGTCAATATTATACCACGGAGGTTCTTCATACTGCATTTTTTAACAAAATCTAAATATAATTAGCTGCAACAAATCTTTACTATCATACCCTATACAAAAAACTGAAACTGCATATTCGGTTAAGCATTCTGAATATGCGTAATGTTTCTATATTAGAAATTCCGCTATGACTTCTGTACAAGGCGACAAGGCTTACGGGTATTTAAACTGGTAACAAAAAGTAAGCATTACAAGCAATTATAAGAAACAACAGTTATAAACTAAAATAATATTCTTTCAACAATTTACAATCATCTTCAATATTAGGACTTTCGCAAACTACTGCACCCTTTACGTCAAAAGCCTTAAACGCCTTTAACAGGTCTTTATAATTCATATCGGATTCTTCCAGATTTAAGTGCTGGCGTTCGCCTTTTGCCGTGTATTCAATTCCTGCAATATGCGCATGAAAATGTTTGAGCGCAAATTCGCCAAGTTCTTTGCCTATTTTTTCAAACACAGAGCAAAACTCGTCATAAGTGTTCATAATCCCCGCATACCTTGCATGAAGGTGCGAAAAATCCACACACGGGTAAACTGTTTCATACTCTTTTGAAAGTCTTACAATCTCGTCAACATCGCCCCACTGGGTTGCTTTACCCGTCGTCTCCGGTCTTATGAAAATTTTATTTCCGGATTTTTCAAGGGTATCAGTTATTATTTTCATTTGTTTTGAAATATTATTATAAACTTCTTCCTTTTCCTGCCCAAGGTAATACCCCGCATGGAAGGTTATACTATACCCGCCGAGTTCGTTTGCAACTTCTGCGGTCTCAATTATTCTCTGAACACTTGCCTCAACCTTTTCGGGCTCTGCCGCATTAAGGTTTACATAAAACGGCGCATGCGCGGTAATAATTTTATCGGTTTTCTTTACACTTTCCCTGCTCTTATCGCTAATTCTTACACCGCGGACAAACTCCAGTTCAAGCCCGTCTAAGCCCATTTCATCAAGGATTTCAAACGCCCTGTCATAACCTTTGCTACCCGTTCTTAAGGGCATGCCGGCAGTCAAAAAGTATAGTTTATCCATTATTTAAATTCCTCTCCGATTTTGGGGTTAACAATCCTGATAAAATCCGCAGCATCACCGATAAAAAAGTTGCCGAACTGTAACACGGTCGGCACTATCAGCCCGCGGGAGGTTGCAATAAAAAACTTATTATCTTCAATCTTTGACACACACCCCGGCGGATGCGGCATGCAAAGTGTATCGCTTGCAACTTCAACCTTGCTTATTTTCATAAGGTTGCCGCGGAACATAGTCGACGCAAGAATAAACGGATTAAGCGCTCTTACAAATCTCTCTATGTCTTCCGCGCTCTTTGTATAATCTATGT
>CALUTH010000099.1 GCA_944323635.1 Candidatus Gastranaerophilales bacterium | reverse complement strand
TGCTGTGCTGTGCTGTGCTGTGCTGTGCTGTGCTGTGCTGTGCTGTGCTGTGCTGTGCTGTGCTGTGCTGTGCCATTACTTTACCTTTTTGTGCTTTTGGAGGGAATCAACCCCACCCTGTCCTCGCCCCTTCGGACTCCTACCGGCTTGGCGTTATTGCTTTTGACCGGTAAGATGCTGAAACAAGTTCAGCATGACAGTTTAACTTTTCATCCGCGGATGTCTCCGCTTTTTTCATTTACCCCCCCTGCTCCTGAGGCGGGACGCGTTTTGTTTTACTGACCTGCTGCCCGTAAGGAGGTTTTACCATATCTTTACCCCCTCTTTTCTTTATTTTCAGTGCTTTACAATCGGAAAGACAATAACCTGCCTTTCTTCGTAATTATATATTATTTAGAAGGATTTTGCAAATTTTATTTATTTATAAATTTTTTTAGAGCTTCTATTTCTTCTTTCAATCGTTTAATTTCTTCTTCCTGTGCTGCAAGTCTGGCTTTCTGCCCGTTTACTTCCTTCTTTAATTCGCTTAATTCAGCACCGTACTTAATATTATCTTTCGTGCGCCTGTCAAGTTCTTTAATAGAGTTAATCATTGCATAAAACATATCTTCAAACCTTATTTGTAAATACCCTTCTTCGTTTTTGGCTACTGCATTCGGAAATATTTTTTGTAAATCCTGCGCCGTCACCCCGACATGCGGAGTTTTATTACCGTCATTTTTATAAATGTAATTGTAAACTTTTATTCCGCTTATTTTATCTATGCCATCCGTATTTTCTCCCTGCAGTGACTTAAGTCTTTTATCAGATTGCATATAATAGGTTTTGCCGTTAATTTTAATGGTGTGCCCGCCTTTTACCGGCTGTGAAGGCTTTGTATTATCTGTAAACCCCGGAATTTGCATGCCGCTTATACTATTTATTGATGAAATATCCGCGTTCGGGTTTATCACGTTCCTGCTTCCCGTGAAATTTAGAAGTTTATCAAAGTCAAATTTTATATCATTCCCAATACTGATACTGCTGAATTTAACGGTTCCCGGAATAACAACTGTTGTGTCTTTGTTCCCAAGGACTATTGTATCTGATTCTGTATTATTCACTCCGTATCCTATTACTACGGAATTATTGCCGGTGTTTTTTGAATTTCCTCCGAGTATGGCAGTGTTACTTCCTGTTGCCTCAACAAAACTCCCTATCGCAATTGTGTTTTCTCCCTCAGCAATTGCATGGTTCCCTATTGCCATACTGCTTTTGTCTTTGAAAAGGATGCTTCCTGCAGAAGTTTTATTGTAGATGAAGCCTATATGCGGGTAATTATTTTTAGTACCTATTGTGAGTTTTGGCGGTCTCTCACCTGTGGCTGAAATATCATTGTTGTCTCCGCCTATTATTGATGATACACCGGCCGTATTGATATTAAAACCTATGTTCCCGCCCGTAAAACTTGTCCATAAACTCCCCGCACTGTTTATTCTGCTTCCTGCCTTTTTTGTTATCATAGGTGCGGATATTGCAATTACTACTGCCGCGATTAGCATCACGACGAGCATTTCCATCAACGAAAATCCATCCTGTTTTATTTTGTGCATATACGATCTTCTCCGTTTATAGAATTATTATAACCGCAGATAATGACGCCGGCAATTTGTAACAATTAGCGCGGAGGTTTGTAATATTGCATACAAAAATGCGAATACAATTTGTATCCGCATTGTGGAAATTTCTTAAGGCAACAGGTTTATTAGCCTCTGATATTAAGTTCCTTAATAAGGCTTCTGTAACCTTCCAAATCTTGGCTCTTAAGGTAAGATAATAATCTTTTTCTCTTACCGACAAGCATTAAAAGACCACGTTTTGTAGCAAAATCTTTCTTATTGCTTTTCATATGTTCAGTGAGCTCACTGATTTTTTGTGTCATAAGAGCGATTTGCACGCGTGCAGAACCGGTATCTTTTTCGCTGGCGCCAAATTTTGTAACAATTTCTGATTTGTTTTTTAAGTTCATGTTAAATTTCCCTTTTTTGTGTTGAGTGACTATTGGCGTAAGCACTCTACATACAAATAATAATATATTTTATATCAAATTGCAAGCGTGTTTGTTACGTTTTATTAAGTAACAAACTTGTCTTTAATCAATTTTTTATTATAAATTGTTTTTATATATGTAAAGAGGATTTTATGCATAGTATCTTTGATAAAATAAATAAAATTAAACTTGAAGCGCAAAACAAAGTTTTGTCCTTTACGCTTAAGGATTCGTTAAATCCTGATTATCAAAGCAAGTTTAATAAAAAATATTTCAGAAAAGGCTGCACTCTTGATATTAACGCTGATGCGGAAAAACAGATTACGGATGTTAAAAACAGAGCGTTTGAACTTGTCAGCAGATATAATAAAAGCACGCTTGCACTTTTAGATTTTGTATCTTCTAAAGGGTATAAAGTTGTTCGGATTGATAACGCAAAAAGGCTCTTAAAAATAGTTGAAGAGACTCCCGGATTTATTTGCGAGGCTCGCGGGCTTAAGGCATTGTTTATAAACCTTATCGCAGGCTGCGGCTTGAGTTTTGAATCAGAACCTATGTTTATACTGGAAAAAGAAACTCCGGAAATAAGTGATTTTCTGCATGATTTTTATCTGTGGCTTGCTATGGATATGGGGCTCCCGGGGTTTGACTATAAAACCCACAAATTATTTATAAGATATTTTGTAAAAGGTGAAGATGCCCTCTTAAAACATATTCAAATTAATCAAATGCTGATGTTAAAACAGGCTGTTTCAAGGGATAAAGAGGCAATAGAGTTTGTTATTGAATTTGCAAAATTGAACAGAGCCTCAAAGAAGGTTCATAAAGATGCACTTCCAGACAAAGTATTTATTTAGCTTAGTATAATGGTTTTAATTTCATCAATTGCGTTATAGTTTGTGAATTTTGCGCAATTTTCCTGAATTTGTTTAAGCCTGTCAGGATTTTTAATTAAATCCTTAATTGTATTTAATATAACATTTGCATCCAGATCTTTGTCTTCAATATAAATGCAGGCATTATTGTTAGCATAACATTTTGCATTAAATCTCTGGTGATCTTGTGCAGCGTACGGGTATGGAACAAGAATAGGTGCCGCACCGCTTGCGGAAATTTCACTGAGACTGAGGGAGCCCGCGCGTGAGATGATTATATCAGCAGCTTTCATTACTGTTACCATATCGGCAAAGTAAGGTTTTATTATTAAGTTTAAGTCTTTGCGGTATTTTGAATATACAAGTTCCAGATGTTTTAGTACTTCATCGTAGTTCTTTTTCCCTGTTTGAAATACTATCTGTATATCAAGAGTTTCGCTTAATTCTCTGAGAATATCTACTACGGCGTTATTTATACTTTTAGAGCCCTGCGAGCCGCCCGTTATACATAATGTGAGTTTATTTTTTAACCCGAGAAAAGATTTTGCTGCTTCGCGCGTCATTGTTTTGAAATCTCTTCTTATAGGGTTGCCTGTTATATGGATGTTGTTGTTTTTAATAAAGCGTTCTGCCTCATCGAACGCCAGTGTTACCGCTTTTGCGTTCGGCGCAAACTTTCTTGTAACAAGCCCCGGTCTTGCATCGCAATCGTGCAGTACGTAAGGTACTTTCATTATTTTGCATGCCATCAGCATCGGTGCCGCAACATATCCGCCTGTTGCAAACACGACATCAGGCTTGTACCGTGTAATGTATGTAAAACATTTAATTGTTGAAAATATCAGCCCTGCAGCCCACGAAATAAGTTTAGGACTGATTTTTCTTGGCATACCTTTTACGAAAACGGGAAGAAATTTGTACTCTTTTTCTACGGTGAGTACGTATTCCATATTATAAGGGTTTCCGATGTAATAAACCCGTCCTTCTTTTAATAATTCATCGGCGACTGCGATTGCGGGGTATATGTGACCGCCTGTTCCGCCGCCGGTCACAAAAAATGTTTTAGAGGTATCTGACATTATGCTGCATCCTTATTTTCTTCTCGTTTTCTTTTGATATATTAAATAAAATTCCAACCATCCATAATGATACCATAACCGAAGTTCCTCCGTAACTAATAAATGGCATCGGAACACCGGTCGCCGGTACAAACGAACTTGCAACCCACATATTTAAAAATCCCTGAAAACAAATAGAGAAAGTTAATCCGAGTGCAAGTAGTTTCCCGTACATATCCTGACATTTTGAAGCAATGATTACACCTCTTTGCATTAGGCTCCAGAAAAGGCATATCAGTAATAAACATCCGATAAAGCCCATTTCCTCTGAATAAACCGAAAAAATAAAGTCGGTATGCGCTTCAGGAAGCCATGCCAGTTTTTGTTTAGAGTTGCCGAAGCCGACGCCCCAGAAGTTTCCGGATGCTATTGCGACCAGTGATTGTACGATATTATATCCGGCGCCTAACGGGTCAGAGCCTGGATTTAACCAGGTTTGAATACGGCTTGACTGGTAATCATGCAGCCCGTGTAAAAGTAAAAATGCGGCGGCTGGTGTACCCAGTCCGAATATTAATTTAAACGAACCGCCTGCAGACAGGTACATTACAACTGATGTTATAACAAGCAGCAGCACCATGGACAGGTTTGGCTGTTTAAATATTAAGCCGAGCATTATTATTATCGGTATATAGGCAAGAAATATTTTACTCTGTGTAAACAGTTTGGTTCCTTTGCAGAAGGCGCCTGCCATAAGCATTACTATTGCAGGCTTTGCAAGCTCTGACGGCTGCAGGTTTATCGGCCCTATATAAAGCCACCTTTGCGCGCCGTTTACTGTGGTACCGATTAATTTTACAAGTATAAGCAGGATGATTACAATAATTGCAAAGATAAAACTTTTGTTTTTATAGTTTTGATAATTATAGTTGCTTAAAAAATACGCACCGACAATTCCCGCGCCGACGCCGAGAATTTGCTGTATAAAGAATCTTAACGGTGTATAGCCCATATCAATACACTTTTGCGCGCTTGCCGAAAAAATTATCATAAGCCCTATAACGACAAGAAACGCAACCGTTACCGCAAGCGGTTTATCCGGCGGTATTTTCCTTATATCTATATCGGGGATATTCCCTCTGTTATTTGCTTGAAAATTTTGATAAGACATATTCTTTAAATACTTTTCCGCGTTCTTCGTATCCGCTAAACATATCAAAACTTGCACAGGCAGGTGAGAGCAGCACGGCATCCGGTTTTAATTCGATACATTTATCTACTGCAGATTGCAGGCTGTTTTCCCTGTATATTTGTTTAAACCCGTTATTTGCAAGTTCCGTATTAAATCTGTCAGCGGCTTCCCCGATAAGTATTACCGAAGTTATATGTTTGTTAACCGATTGGCAGAATTCGTCAAGCGGGGTTAATTTATCCCGCCCGCCTGCAATAAGTGCAACATTCTGGTTATTAAAAGCGTCAATTGCCGCAATTGCTGATTCGGGGTTTGTAGCTTTAGAATCATTAAAGAACGTTATTCCGTCAAATTGTGCAAACTTTTCCATCCTGTGTTCGGGCGCCGTAAAGGTTCTTAGTCCTGCTCTTATCATTTCTGAAGACAGACCCGCGAGTTTGGAAATCAGTATTGCGCACATCAGGTTTTGATAATTGTGATGCCCGCTGAGGTTGCATTCCGAAATCTTTATTATTTCTTCTTTTTTACCGTTTATTATGATATAAATTGCATCATTTTTTATAAAAGAACAATTATCCTCCAGTTCTTTGTCAAAAATAAAGACTTGCCCGGGGCATTTTGATGCAAATTCCGCAAGCTTTGCGTCCTGACCGTTGAGAATTGCAAAGTCATCTTTTGTCTGGTTTAGAAACATTTTTGCTTTTGCATTAAAATACGCCTCAAGAGAACCGTGCCATGTTATGTGGTCGGGAGTAAAATTCGTCCAGCATGCAATATGTGCACGAAATTCTTTACTCTTTTCCAGCTGGAAAGAACTGACTTCCGTTACATACCAGTCAGGTTTTTCGAGAACAAATGATACCGGCGGGTTTCCGATATTTCCGCAGGCGGGCGCTTTGTATCTCTGTGATAAAAGATGTGAAACCGCGCTTGTAGTCGTAGTTTTTCCGTTAGTACCGGTTATTCCTATAAATGAATTTTTGTTTTCCGTATTTCTGTAAGCTAAATCAAGTTCCGAAATAACTTCTATCCCCATGTCGTTTAACATTTCATACACAGGGGCGTTGTTAGGGATACTGGGGCTTGTTACTGCAAATTGCGCCCCGCTTATGAACCCCTCGGTGTGACCGTCAAACTCAAATTTAACACCTTTATTTTTTAAGTCGTTTACCTGTGTTTCGTACTTTTGCGGCAGTTTGCCGAAATCCGAAACATAGACATCGTAGCCTGTTTTATTCAAAAACTCCGCAGCCGCAAGACCGCTCACAGAGCAGCCTAAGATTAACGCTTTTGCTACCATATTATTCTGCCTCCTGTTGCAAGTACAATCCCGAGAATTGTAAACAACATAGAAACAAGTACAAATCTTTTTACAATAGTATCTTCAGATTGCCCGCAAAGTTCATAATGATGGTGGATTGGCGCCATCCTGAAAAATCTTTCTCCGGTGAGTTTATAATTTACAACCTGAATAACTACCGAAAGCGCTTCTATTACAAATAAACCTGCCATTACAGCAAAATATATTTCAAATTTCCCCGTAACTGCAAGGGTTCCCATCAATCCGCCGAGTGCCAGCGATCCTGTATCTCCCATAAATATTTGAGCCTTAGGCTTGTTGTATTTTAAGAAACCCATTAAAGCCCCTACAGTAACCGCTGCAATTATTGCTACATCCGGTCTTCTTGTTATGGTTGCAAGTGTTGCAATCCCGAAAAATACGGGAATCCCGCATGCTGTAGCAAGTCCGTCAAGCCCGTCTGTGAGGTTAAAGGCATTTGAGCTTGCAACAATAGCAAAGGCTGCAAAAATCGGGTAGAAAAGTTTTAAGTCTAAAAAGACCGAACCGAATTGTACTGTGGTACGCCCAGCATGCAGCATATATATGGCTGGGATTAGTGATATGACTATCTGTAAAATGAGTTTTGTGCGTGCGGTCAGTCCCTGATTATGCTTGCCTTTTATTTTGATGCTGTCGTCTTTGTACCCTAGAAGTGCAAAAAGTAAGGTTGTTACAAGAATAATCCAGCCGTTATCGCTGAGTTTTTGGGCAAGTAAAAGTGTTACGATTGATGCAATAATTATTGATGCGATAATAAAAACACCGCCGGTGGTCGGCGTTCCCGCTTTCTTAGCGTGGGTATCGGGCGCTACTTCTCTTATATACTGTCCGTACATTTTTTTCTTCATTAAATCTATATAAGGAACACCGAACAGCATTGTTA
>CALUTH010000098.1 GCA_944323635.1 Candidatus Gastranaerophilales bacterium | reverse complement strand
GTTGGTGAGCCACTGGCTCTCGTGTTTCCAGTTTATGTTAAGTCCCCAGAGGGTGTTGTTGAGCGGCTCGGAGCCCACAACTTTGATGGGGCAGGTTACTACTACTTCTCCGAGAGGAAGAAATCGTGAGTATTACGGTTATCCGATAAGAATTGCGGAACAGATAGCTTTGTGCGACGGTACGGCATTTAGTGCAAGGGTTGCTCTTGATACGATTCCTAATATCAGAAAGGCTAAAGCCGCAATTAAAAAAGCTTTTGAGGTACAGTTGAATGGACTGGGAACGGGGTTTGTTGAAATTCTTTCTACCTGTCCTACAAACTGGAATATGTCTCCAGAGGAGGCGCATGAACGGGTTAGAAATGAAATGATGCCTGTTTTCCCTTTAGGGGTATATAAAGATGTTACAGAGGAATAAGGAATAATGGAAGAAAATTTTATATTTGCCGGTTTCGGCGGTCAAGGTGTATTATTAGCAGGCAAAATACTTGCCAATGCTTTTATGCTTGATGGGAAAAATGTTACATGGTATCCGTGCTATGGTGCTGAGATGCGTGGCGGAACTGTTAATTGTGAAATAGTTGTAAGCAGTGATGAAGTAAGTTCTGTTCACAAAAAGGATACAGATTTTGCGATTGTTCTTAACCAGCTTTCATTTGATAAATTTATATCAAGAGTAAAAGCGGGCGGTACTATTATAGCAAACTCATCTCTTGTAAAAATTTTAAAACCACGCAGTGATATTAAGTACATATTTGCTCCGATAACAGAAATGGCGCAAAAGTTGGGAGAGATAAAGACGGCAAATATTATAGCACTGGGAGTGCTTGCTTCTGCCTGTCATCAGTTGACGACAGAAAGTTTGCATAGGGCGCTTGAGTATGTTTTGCCGGCGCACAGGAAACATTTGTTGCCGTTGAATTTAGAAGCCTTGAAAATGGGTTTTGAAACTCTTGCTGTCGCATAGAATTATTAATATTAAGTTAAAATAGCCGAGAGGTTTATTTGCCCCCTTCCGGCTATTTTAGTTTTTAATGAATGATTTGCGCTGTTTTACCAGAATTATTATGTAAAAACAAAATTATAAATATAATTTAACGCGCTGTTTACATTATTACCATAAAACAACCAGAGTTCCTGTTCTATAACTTTTAAAAGCTGAGCGTCCGGTGTTTCTATCGGCGGGCCTGCAGGTGTTGAGCGGGAAGAGTTTTTAGGGTTCGATATTACGCCGGTTGCCCTTAACATGCTTAATCTAAGTTCTTTGCCGGATACTTCATACTGGCTTATACCTTTAAGAACTGCACCAAAACCGTTAGCGCTGACTAATCTCTGGCAGGGCGCAGTGTTTGTGGGGGCTTCTATACCGCGGGTTTGGGGTAAATTATTTCTTATTTCATAGTCAGGATTAAAATTCCTTTTTATTAGTCTGTTCATATCTTCAGATACCGTTTCGTATACCGGTGCGTCATATTCCATACACATAAACAGGTGATGGTTTTTCTTTTTGTTATTTATTATGAATTTGAATTTCGGATAATCACATTCCGCATCAAGTGATATTTCAAGGTTTACATTATCTTCGTATTTTACTGCAAGAATTCCTCTTAGCGGAGAATTAAACTTTAATTTGCAGGATTTTATATTAAGTATTTTGCCGCAATCATCGTGTACAGGTCCGCGGTTGTAACTATCCCCAAAATCTTTGAAATCCTTTAAATAAATGTTGATAGATTTATTATCAGCATAAAACTTAATTACATTCGAGACTTCAACCGCAACATTTCCCTTCAGGTAATTATCTCCCGCTTCTATTGGTGTAGAGGGATCTGTCCCGTTATTGATTGATTCGCCGCCTTTTATTTCAACAAACTCAAGTGTTGTGTATATTTTCCCGTAATCCTCGGTAACGGGGATTCTCTTTGTATCTGTAAGCAGGTCTTCCGCAAATCCGTTTTTGATGCTTAAAACTATATCATTTTTACCAGTTTTATATTTTATTCTTTCAATTACTCCGCGAAAATCTGTGCCAAGGTTTAGGATTTTGTTTTCTTTGTTTTGGGTAAACTTAATTTCTGCATTTATTTCTTTACAAATTTGTTCGATTTTTTTGTATCTGATGATGTTTTCGCAATGCGTATCATCCGTTGAACATCCGCAGATACTGTCATGCGCCTGATTTTTTAATAGTAGTCTGTATGCGTATTTTATGACATTGTCGTATTGTTCATTTAACCGGAAGCGGTTAGCCAATTTTTCAGCGCGCTCCAGTTCGTACTGGGCAATTATATTCATCCGCTTTAAATCAGCACGCGAGGAGTAGGAGCCCTCCAGCGTGAAGGTTAAGGAATTATCCCGCAGTTCTCCTTTGTGGAAAGTTTTGTAATTATTTTTTACCGCATGAATGTAGTCAAACACAGAGCCAAGCTTAATTTCATAATCCTCGAGTATATTATTAATGTTTTGGATTTGTTCCTTTATATCAACAGGGATACCCAGATGGTCTGCACCTATCGGTAGAAGAAGGGTGTCAGAGGATTTTGCGGCTATTTTGTCAAGATTATTTTTTAATAAATCTCATTTCTTTTTAATAGAGAGATTTGTAGTAAAAATATCCATGAAATATCCGCGTATCAGGTTAATTGCATTTATAGCGCCGCCTGTCTGTGCTTCCCAGACAAATTCTGACGGCAAATCTCCGCATCCGCGCCATACAATACATTCATTTAAGCCAAATTCTTTTAATATCCCGATTACTCCGTCCGAGTGCCCGAAGGTGTCCGGTAAATAACCCGTAAACTCATTACAGCCGAATTCTCTTGCTATTTCTAATCCGTATTGGAGATTTTTTCTGAACAGGTTTTCGCTTGTCAGAAATTCATCAATCAGACAGTAAAAAGGTCCGATAAAAAGTTTTTTGTTTTTAATCAGCGAACGTATATTTTTTTCTTTTTCCGGACGTATTTCAAGGTAATCTAACAAGGCGGCGGTCTGACCGTCAAAATAAAATGAGGGGATTAAACCGTTGTTAAGCGTCTCAATAACTTCATCAAATACTCTTAACAAACGCATTCTGAATATTTCAAATTCCCTGTACCATTCTCTGTCCCAGTGAGTATGAAGATAAGCAATAACCTGTTTTTTTGCCATATTTCTAAGTGACGTCTCCTTATTTGACTATTTTATAAGTTTAGGATATTTCCCTGTCTTAGAGTGAGAAATGGTTGAAAGCAGAAGTACATTTTATTAACACTAGTCTCTAAATATGGTCTGTACACGGTCAGGACCGACGCTTACAATAGAAATCGGTGTATTTAATATTTCTTCAAGCCGTTTAATGTATTTTTTTGTATTTTCAGGAAGTTTGTCAAACTCTTTTATTCCTGTAATATCAGTTTTCCAACCGGGCATTGTTTCGTAGACCGGTTCAAAATACTTATGAGTATAAACATCTGTAGGATAGTATTTTGTAATTTCTCCTGTGCGGGTATCTTTGTAAGCTGTACAAATTTCAATTTCGTCAAACTTATCAAAGACATCAAGCTTAGTCAGCGCAATTTTTGTAATTCCGCCGACCTGCACGGCATAACGCATTGTGACCGCGTCAAACCATCCACACCTGCGCGGACGCCCCGTCGTTACACCAAATTCATGCCCTGTTTCCTGTATTTCTTTTCCTGTTTCATCTTTTAGTTCCGTAACAAAAGGTCCTTCACCAACACGGGTAACGTACGCTTTTGCAACACCGATGACTTCGTCAATGACTTTAGGTCCAAAACCGCTTCCGACAGCTGCTCCCCCGCCGATAGGATTAGAGCTTGTAACAAATGGGTATGTTCCCCAGTCAATGTCAAGCATAACCCCCTGAGCGCCTTCAAAAAGTATTCTGTCGTTTTTATGCTGCTCCAGAAGTTCCTGCCAGTTAAAACATACATACGGTCTGAATATTTCTGCGTATTTTTTACACAGTTCTGTTATACATTCCTTTGAATATTCTTCTAACCCGTAAACTTTAGATAATGTTTTGTTTTTGATAGGGAGTATTACATCAAGTTTTTCTGATAAAGTTTCTTCATCGTACAAATCCTGAATTTTTAACCCTATTCTTGCAGCTTTATCTGTATAGGTTGGTCCTATTCCTTTTTTTGTAGTCCCGATTTTCCCCTTGCCTGCGTGGGTTTCACTGTAACCGTCAATTTCTATGTGATAAGGCATTGTAACGGAGGCTAGCGGGCTTATTTTAAGACCGGAAAGATTTACTCCCTGACTTTTAAGTTCGTCTGTTTCGGACTTAAATGCTTCAGGATAAATAACCGTACCTGTTCCTATAAAACAAACTTTCCCGCCGTACAAAATACCCGACGGAACAAGGTGAAATTTATAAGTTGTATTATTTGCAACAACGGTATGACCGGCGTTACAACCGCCCTGGTATCTGATAATGAAATCAGCTTTGCTTGCCAGAATATCAGTTATTTTGGCTTTCCCTTCGTCTCCCCATTGTGCACCAAGGACTACTGTGTTAGTCATATTACTGACCTTGCTGTTGTTTAGCTTTTTTTGCTGCTTGTTTTGCCTGTACATCAAGCATGGAGTTATACGCCAGCATATAAACCGAGCACAGTTTATAGTTTTTTAAATACCATGCACAATTTTCCTGCATACAAACAATTTCTACCTGTGAGCCAACACTCATGAGAGGGCATAAACTAACCTGTCTTTCTCCTGACATAAATTATATTCTCCTGTTTAATAAATTACAATTCTCGTCGCGTTTACGTTCGCTGTCTTTATAAATCGAAGTTCTATTGATAACTTCATCAAAATCAATCTGGTGAGCGTCAAAATCCGGTCCATCGACGCAGGCAAATTTAACTTTGCCTCCGACCGTTAACCTGCATGCGCCGCACATTCCCGTTCCGTCTACCATAATCGGGTTCATACTAGCTTCTGTATAAATATTTTTGTCTCTGGTAAGGTCTGCAACTGCTTTCATCATAGGCATCGGACCAACTGCAATAATATAATCAATTTTTTCTTGATTAATTAAGCGCTCAAGTACGCCTGTAACAAAGCCCTGTTCTCCGAGTGTTCCGTCATTTGTTGTTATAAAGAGCTCGGAACAGGCGTCCTTCATTTTATCCTGCCAGAAAATCAAATCTTTTGTTCTTGCGCCCATAATCATGTATACTTTATTACCGGCTTCTTTAAAAGCTTTTGATATAAGATAGCATGGCGCAGCGCCGTATCCGCCGGCGACACAAACAACGGTTCCGTATTTTTCTATATGGGTCGGTGTTCCAAGAGGTCCTACTAAGTCTACAAGTTCATCACCGACTTCAAATTGTGCAAGCTTTTTGGTTGTATAACCGACAGCCATAAATACTATTGTTAAAAGTCCCTTTTCTTTATCTATATCGGCAATAGTAAGCGGGATTCTTTCTCCATCCTTTTCTACACGCAAAATGATAAACTGACCTGCTTTAGCGTTTCTTACAACATAAGGCGCTTCAATCGTCAGTTCATACTGGTTTGTACACAACTCTCTTTTTGATAGAATTTTATAACTCATTACCAATCTCTCTTGGACTACGTATTTATTTTAACATAAAAAACTAAATAAGTTAAATAATTTTTGCATTCGTGCTACAATTTTTGTATGTTAAGCTTGTATGTGGCGTCAACAGAGTTAAATGCGGGAAAAACATTTATCAGTGCGGGGCTTGCGGCTACCATGCAGAGCCTTGATTATTCGACATGTGTTTATAAACCCGTACAAACTTCAGGTATTGAAATCAATGGTTTTATGCAGTCTCCGGATTTAACATATATTAAAACGATTGATCCGTATATTGAAACATACTTTACATATCTTTTTAAATCGGATTGTGAACCATTAATTGCTGCGGAAAAAGAGCATGAACTTATTGATATGGAGTTAATTCACCATGAGTACAAAAATATTCTTGAAAAATATGACTGCTCAATTCTTGACGGTTCAAACGGCATAATGAGCCCTCTCACAGCAGAATATACGACTATGGATATGTTAAAAATATTGCGTGTGCCGCTGCTGCTCGTTATTACCCCTTCACAGGAAGCGGTTAATAATGCACTTTTAATTCTAAACCTTGCAAAAGAGCGGGGGGTAAATATCAGAGGAGCGGTTATTAATAATATTCCCGAGTTTTCAGATTCTGCTAAAATTACTTCTATCCCGAGAATTATTGAAGAGTATACTGATGCTAAAATTCTTGGACTTGTTAACCGTCTGGAAGATAAATTTAATCCTAATGATTTGATAACCTCTATTTTGAACGGTATTGATATAGAAAGTGTGTTTGATATAAAAATTGCAAAACTGGATTTAGGCTCATGAACATAACCGGCGGAAAGTTCAACGGACGTGCCTTAAAGGTTCCCGATTCATCAATAACACGCCCGACTCTGTCAAAAGTCAGGATGAGTATATTCAATGTCCTTTATTCACTTATCGGTGATTTTGAGGGTAAAAGTTTTTTGGACTTGTTTGCCGGCTCCGGTATAATGGGACTGGAAGCTGCAAGCCGCGGTTTTACGGATATAGTTGCTATTGAGAAAAATCGTACGGTATTCGGTATAGTAAAATCTAATTACAAATTATTGAATGTAGATGCAGATTTATACTGCTCTGATGCTCTGAAGGTTCTGGATAAATTAAGAGAACGATACTTTGATGTTATTTATATTGATCCACCGTATTTAAGCGGAATATATGAAGAAGTATTATCTAGCCTTCCCAAATTTGAAATTGCAGTTGTTGAACATTCTAAACCCGTTGATTTCTCCGGCTTTGAAATTGTTCAGTCAAAAAACTACGGCGGGAAAATGTTAACCTATGTTCATAACAAAACCGCCTGATAAATTTTATCGGCGGTTTTGTTTGTTAATTTATATTTTACCTACTTCTTTAAGAAGTCAGGGATTTGAATATCTGAGAAAGACGGCATTGAAGGCATTTTAGGCGCTTGAGATGCATTATTGTTGTTAAATGCCCCTGAGAAGAATTCTGCAGCGCTTATTGAGCGGCCTTCAACTCTTTCTTCAATAGTACTTTGTGACTTGAGTTCAAACCCTGTAGCGATAACAGTAATTTGAATTTCACCCTGAATATTGTCATCGACAACAGCACCAATGATAACTCTTGCATCATCAAGGACTGCATCGTTGATAATATTAGTAGCGTCTGTTACTTCATGCAGCGTCATATCCGGTCCGCCGGTAATATTAACAATTACGCCGCTTGCACCGTTGATAGATGTTTCAAGAAGTTGTGAATTGATAGCAATTTTAGCGGCTTCAATTGCTCTGCCTTCTCCTGTCCCTCTGCCGATACCCATAAGAGCCGAACCTGATGCCTGCATAACGCTTTTAACGTCGGCAAAGTCAACGTTGA